>JALOMS010000060.1 GCA_025455345.1 Thermoflexibacter sp.
TAATTATATTGAAAAATAACCTAAGCCAAGTGCTTGACTTTCAACTTATTGAAAGACTTGCCAAGGAATAACAAATCTTATGCCGCTCAGTATTGGTGAATAATTGTAATATTGTACGTGTAAACTTACTTTTCTTCGCATCTTTAGGTCAATAAATTTTTTTGAATTTTAACCAATAAGTCTAATGAAAATACAACAATACATTTGGCAAAATAATAAAGATTGGTTTCCTTCTTTGAATGAAAATAACAGTTTAGAGAAGGCGCAGATAGTTTTTATCTTTGGTGGGCGGGAGGCATTAGAAAACAACAATGGCATAGCCTCCTTAAAAGAGAACTTTCCCCATGCTACTTTGATAGGCTGTTCTACCGCCGGGGAAATATACAAGACCAATGTTTACGACCAAAGTATTGTTGCAACAGCCATTTTTTTGGAAAAAACACAAGTAGTACACCATAGCGTCAATATTGGGGAATTTGGAGATAGCTATGAAGCGGGTTTAAAGCTAATACAAAAATTTGATAAAGAACAACTTAAGCATATTTTTGTTCTTTCAGATGGCTTGCAGGTAAACGGTTCGGAATTAGTAGCGGGCATGAGCAATGCCCTACCCGAACACATACATCTTACAGGAGGGCTGGCAGGTGATGGTGCTAATTTTAAAAAAACTTTAGTCATCAACCAAGATGGACACCCCCAAGAAGATATAGTAGTAGCTATTGGTTTTTATGGCAATAATCTGGAGGTAAGTTTTGGGTCTTTTGGTGGTTGGGATAGTTTTGGTATTGAGCGACTTATTACTAAGTCCAAAGACAATGTGCTGTATGAATTGGACAATATGCCTGCCCTTGAGCTTTATAAGTCTTTTTTAGGAGAAAAGTCCAAAGATTTGCCCGTTTCTGCCTTGCTTTTTCCTCTGAGTCTGAGAACAGAAGTCGGTCAGCCTCCAGTAGTTAGGACGATTTTGGCTATTAATGAGGAAGACCAAAGTATGACTTTTGCGGGAAACTTGCCACAGGGCAGTTCGGTAAGGCTTATGAAGGCAAATATGGATAGACTCATAGAAGGCGCAACAATAGCGGCTCAGTGCTGTAATCCTTCCAAAGCAGAGGACGAATCTTTGGCATTATTAATCAGTTGTGTTGGTAGAAAACTGGTATTGAAGCAATTAGTCGAAGAAGAAATAGACGCTGTCCAAGAAGTATTAGGGCAGAATACCCAAATAACAGGATTTTATTCTTATGGAGAGATTTGCCCATTTTCTTCTGAGCTACTTTCTTGCGAATTACACAATCAAACAATGACTATTACTTATTTTACAGAAAAATGAGATGTTAAAATCAGAGTACCACCGCCTATTAAAAAGACAAATTAATAAATATTTGGCATCAGAAACAGAACAAGCAAATCTTATCGTTACAGAAGCTTTCTTAGATGCGGTAAACGAGGCATATTTGACCTTTGAAACAGACTATAAACAGTTGGATAGGACTTTGGAAATTAGTTCGGAAGAGCTATTCAAAGCCAACCAAAATCTTAAAAAAGTCAATGAGGAATTGGATAGATTTGTGTATAGTGCCTCTCATGACCTCAAAGCCCCTTTGAGTTCTTTACTGGGTCTGATTAAGCTATTTGAGTTAGATTTAGGAAATATAGACCATACGCAACAGTACCTGAAGATGATGCAAGATAGTATCCACAGACTTACTAAAGTGATTCACGATTTGGCGGATTTCTCTCGCAATGAGCGATTAGAAATCAAGCTAAAAAGAATTGATTTCCAAGAGTTAGTACAAGAAATCGTAGATAGTCTGAGATTTATTCCCAATGTGGACAAAATAAACTTCAAAGTAAACATCAAAGAACACACCAAGGAGTTTTACAGTGATTTGCTAAGAATAAGAATCATGCTCAATAATCTTATCACAAACGCTATTCTTTATCACAATCTACTACAAAATACCCCACTTATTATCATTGATATTTTTATTGATGATAAGAAGGGTAGTATAGAAATTTTAGATAATGGACGCGGCATAGCAGAAGAGCATCATAAAAAAATCTTTGATATGTTTTATCGTGCTTCCGAAGATTCTAAAGGCTCTGGGCTTGGTCTATACATCGTCAAGGGGATTGTAGATAAACTGCAAGGAGAACTCATATTGGACTCCGAGTACGGCTCAGGTACTATTTTCAGTATAGAAATCCCTAATATGGCGTATCGCCTGCCTCAAACTTATGAGAAGATGGGTATAGAGAGTCTAAATCCTAATCTTCATAACGCCTAATTCGCAACCCTCTTTCCAAATCCTCTTCAAAACGGCTAATCAAGAACTTTTCACTTTCGCTAACACCATCACTTGATAAGGCTATGTCTTTGAGGATACGGACGAGTTCGGGGTAGCCCTCATAAGGACCAAATTCTATCATCGCATTGAGAGCTTGTTCGTAGGCTTCTTTGACACTATTATTCTGTTTATTTTCATAATTGAAAGACCAAACTATTTCTTCTCCTCCTTTTTTGTATTGGAACAATGCCTTAATTCGTTCTATTTCTTCGTTTTGCACGGTGCCATCTATTTTTGTAAGGGCATAAATCAAAGCCCCAAAAGCGTCCATCAGTTTTCCTCTATTTGCTATCATTTGCAATCCTCTTTTGAGGTCTTCCTCAAAGCGGCTAATCAGAAATCGCTCGCTCTCGTCTATACCGTTACTTGCCTTGGCAACCTCGTTCAAAATATTTATAAGCTCTGTATAGCCTTCATAAGCACCAAATTCTATCATTACGCTTAGTGCTTTTTCATAAGCGTCTTTGACACTTGTATTTTGTTTATCCTCATAATTAAACGACCAAATGACCTCACTCCCACCCTTCTTGTGTTGGAAAATATCCTTCATTTTTTCTATTTCCTCGTGCTGTACGGTTCCATCTATCTTAGCTACCGCATAAACCAGCTCGCCAAATGCTTCTAATAATTTTTCTTTATTTACCATCTGTTTGTATGTTAAGGATAATAAATTTGATGCTTGAGAAGTCAATGATATTCTAATCTTACAATATTAAGGAGAATGTACGAATTTTTGAAAAAGTAAGCCAAAGATTTTTGGCAATAAGTAACCTATCAGACGATAAAAAAAATCCACTTTGACATAAAGTGGATTGATTGGAGAATAACTATCTATACTCAATCAAAAATGATTTTACTTATTTGTCAGACACCTCCGAGGTGTCTGACAAGTTTTTGGTCTAAAACCAATTCATTTTTAGTATAACACACAAAGTGTTTAATTCTTTTTCTCTGTGGTAGCAGGAAGCGGAGTCCCGCCCAATTTGACTATGACTTTGTTAGTAATATTGTGTTCTTCCTTAGCAAAAAGCAAGATAGGTGCGCCACCTGCTACATCTGTGCTGAAGACAAAATCAAAGTTTTCGGCTTTGGCGATGTCATCTATGGCTTTTTGGATTTTGTCAAATACAGGAGCAAGCAAGTCTTGTTGTTTTTTCTGAGAGTCTGCTTGCGCTTTCTGTTGGAATTCTTGCAAGTTTTGCTGCAAAGTTTGCAATTCTTTTTCTTTAGCTTCTCTAATCACGGGAGTCATTGTTCCTGCTTGTACGGCTGCTGCGTATTCCTTATATTTTCTCTCAAACTCTGCTTGCTTGGTTTCCAATTCCTTACTAAGTTGAGCATTGTATGCCTTTAGTTCTGCTTCTATAGTTTTAGCTTCAGGTAATTGAGATAAAACGACATCTGCGTTTGTATAACCAATCTTTAATTGGGCAAAAGCCTGTTGTCCACACATCAAAATAATAGCAAACGCCATCAGGGTGAATACTTTTCTCATTGGAATATTAATTTTTAAAATGTTACTAAATTTTGGTTTAATGTTGTGCAAGTTTGATGGATACCCACAAAACGGGCTACAAAGTTGTACATTTGCCCTTAAATGTGCAATTAACGAACCATTAATTTCATACAAAAGATAAGAAAATATAAGAGCTAAGGTAAAAAATGTTAATTTTACTTCGCTTTAAGCCCCATCTCTTCTAATACAATATCAGAATAGTCAAAAGTAGGCTCGGCATAGACGATACTCAAATCACTCGCTCTGTCAAACATAAAACTCAGCTTGCGCTTGCGGGCGACTTTTGCTATCGCATCTGCTAATCTATCTTGGATAGGCTTCATCAGTTCTACTCTTTTTTGGAAAAGCAAACCTTCCACTCCAAAAATTTTAGTTTGAAAGTCCCTGATTTCCTTTTCTTTGGCTTCCATATCTGCGACACGCTGTTTCTTCATGTCATCTGTCAAAAGCAGTTTTTCTGCTTCAAAATCCAAGCGCATTTTACTCAAGACTTTTTGCTTTTCTTCCAATTCTGACTGCCATTGCTTCATCATCTTGTCCAATTCCCCTTGTGCAGTAGCATATTCAGGCATTTTTTCTATAATTTTTTGGGTATCCACATAGCCAAAACGTTGGGCAAACAAAGCAGAAGCCCATACAACAAAAGCAAATAAGAAAATAATTTTTTTCATAAGATTTGTATTACTAAATGATTAGATATTAGAATAAAAAATGACAATAAAGTAAATGTACAAATCATCATAGAATAAATAAAATTAAAATATTGATTATCAGCTATTTTGCTATGTTTCTAATTACTTTTCATGCAAAAAGAGATTAAAATTATTAAAATTATTTTTTAAACATAGCTTCTTGCTTGTTAATATGTTGGATTGAAGCTAAAAATTTACTTACAAAGGCTTGGGGTTGGTTTCTCATTCAAACTTAAGCATAAACTGCCTTATATTTTTCTGATAGAGCTTGAGAATTTGTTAATACATTGTTTATCATTATTTTAGCTTTTTTAAGGCATTTTCTTTGTCTATGACTAATTGGATTTTCATTGCTTCTATATTGTCAAATTTTATTTCTTTACGAAGCAAAGCAACAAACTCAAGGGTTAATGTTTGTTCGTAAATCTCTTGGTCAAAATCAAAAATATTGACTTCGATAGTTCTTTGTAGCCCTTCTCCAAGTGTGGAGCGCGTACCGATGTAGAGCATTCCCTTATAAATCAGACTTTGATGAATCACTCTAACGGCATAAATACCATCAGAGGGAATGAGTTTGTGAGGGTCTGATATTTCGAGATTAGCCGTTGGGTAGCCAATCGTTCTTCCTATCTGATTTCCTTTGATGACTTTTCCTGAAAGCCTATAAGTATGCCCTAAGTATTCGTTGGCAATCTCCACGCGTCCTTCGTTCAAAGCATTGCGGATTTTGGTACTGCTAATGCCTACATGGTCTATGTCTTGTCTTGGTATTTCCTCAATTTCAAATGGATACAAATGCTGATGGGCTTGCAAATACTCGAAACTCCCTTCTCGGTTTTTCCCAAATCTATGGTCATAGCCTATCACTAATTTTTTAGTATTTAACTTATTGATGATGATATTTTGGATAAAATCAGCAGAACTCATTTGAGAAAATTCCTTGTTAAATGGAATAATCAAGAAATGATTTACTTCGTATTGTTCCATCAAAGATATTTTTTCCTCAAGGGTCGAGAGTAGGTGCAAGTTCCCTTGCTCAGGGGTCAATACCAATCGCGGGTGAGGGTGATAGGTAATCACCACACTTTCTGCATATTGGGCATGAATCTCTCGAATAGACATGACTACCTCACGCAAGCGATTTAATATTTTTTGATGTCCGATATGTACACCATCAAAAGTACCACTGGTAACAACAGAGTAGGGCAATTGGGTGATGTTTTCAAGTCCGTAATGTACTTGCATGATATTTTAAATAATTATTTTACAAACTGATATACTTTTATGTTTTTTTTCTTGTAAAAATAAAAGAAGGATACGAAAAAAAAATCTAACGCCTTCGCTTTATTTTACTTCTAACAAACAAAATTGATAGGGGGCTAAGATAAGATAATCGTGGTCATAGCCTACTTGGTAGTCTTTTTCCTGCCAATGGTCAAAAAGTTTATCAGGAATAAGACCATGCTCTTTGAAGGCATACCAAGTCAAATAGGCAGTCTGACTACTAAAATTAAAAATTCCATACATACGCTTGTCTTCGTAAGCCCGCAGATAACCAGCTACATGGACATTATGAGGATTGAGCCATGTTAAGTTTTTCAAATCTGCGACAAAAGGCAATTTTTTACGTATTTCTAAGAGTTTTCTTGTTCCTTCAAAAATTTGACCTTCTATGGAACTTCTTACATCTATGCGCTTATTTTTTTCCCAATTGATGATAGGACGGTGCATCCATCTATTGTCATAACTTTTCCCTTCCTCATTCATATACGAATAATCATTGGTATAACCAAGCTCATCTCCATAAAATAGCATAGGGATTCCTCCACAAAAGAAACTACAAGCCTGCATCATCAGTATCTTATGGATTGATAGCTTTATATCTTCTTGACTTTTGTTTTCCACTGCTTTTTCCAATCCACACAGAGAAGCCAAAGAGCCACTGATTCGAGCGTCTTGTGTCTTAGGATTGACAGAAAAAAGCGCGCCTTTTGCGGGTGAAGAGTCATAAGTGCCAGAATAGTAATCTTTTAAAAATTTTCTATGGTGATAGGGCTGAAAACCAGCCTCTGCAATCGTAGAATCCTCATACCCCAATCCTATGTCGTCATGACAGCGTGTGTAAGTAATCCAAGTCGTACCATAGGGCTTTGTAACGATGTCTTTTTGGGCGGCTAACATCACACGCGTATCTCCCGTAGCGAGTGCGTCCCATTGCAAAGCCATTTGGGTTGCATTGTAAGCAACATCACATTCGTGAGCGGTAAAGTGTTCTGTACCAAAGTATTTTATAATTTCTTTGGGAGCAACAATCGCTTCTCCTAAGAGTGCCATGCCTGAAGTTGCTACTTGTACGCACTGCTTAATCAGTCTTAGTATCGTATGGGCTTGTGGCAAATTTTGGCAAGTTGTGCCTAATTGCTTCCAAATAAAGGCGGGCGCATCTATGCGTAAAATATCTACGCCCAGATTGGCATAGAAGAAAATAGTATCTAACATCGTATTGAATACGAGGGGATTAGCATAGTTCAAGTCCCACTGATAGTTGTGAAATACAGTCATTACCCACTTGTTGCAATCTGAGATATAGGTGAAATTTCCCGAAGCGGCTTCAGGGAAAATCTCGGGCATGGTTTGGTCAAACTGGTCTGGTAGGGTACGGTCATCAAACATATAAAAAAAGTCTTGATAATAGGGGTCGCCTTGTTTTGCTTTGATAGCCCATTCGTGGTGATGTGAAGTATGGTTTAGCACAATGTCAAGCATGATGTGCATATTATCTTCGTGCATTATTTTTATTAATTGATGTAGGTCTTCCAATGTCCCAAATCGCTCATCTACTTCCCTAAAATTAGAAACAGCATAGCCCCCATCGCTCTCTCCCACAGGGCTTTGGAAAATAGGCATTAGGTGCAAAAAATTGACTCCCAAGCGTTGGAAATAAGGCAACTTTTCGGGTAAATTTACTAATTTGCCACAAAACCTGTCCACGTATAGGCTCATCCCTGCTATTTGATTACTCAAAAACCAATATTCTGATTGGGCTTTCTCCCTATCTTTTAGTCTTAATACTTCAGGGCGATTTTTGTACGCATGGATAATGGTATGAATCACTTGTAAGAAAGCATCTTTCCCATTGGGGTGATGCTCATAAAGTGCAGAATACAACTCATGAATTGTGGAGAGATTGGCAAGGAAGCGAGTGTAAAACTCATTATCTCTGTTAGAAATGTCTAAATCACTATTTTGTAAAATGTTATTAACATGCGTGTAGAGGTAATGATTGTACATAAGTGAGTTTTTTATATTTTAAGTTTGTCTAAATGTCCTATGATTGCAATATTAATGATATTATGCAGATTTGCAATATTTTTAGGTTTCATTTTCATCAAACATTGTTTAACATCTCAACTTGGAAGGAGAGAAGATTATAGCTTTACCCCTACGATAAGTATGTCATCTCTCTGCTCGGCATTGCCCTGAAACTCATCAATTTGGGATAAGATAATTTCTTTTTGGGTCTGAAGTGGTAGGTAAGCACTCTTTTGGAGCATCTCTCTGATGCGTGAACTGCCAAAGCGAATCTTTTTGGGGCTAATGATGTCTTTGGTGCCATCTGTTTTCATGTAAATCGTATCTCCTTTCTGAAGTACAAACTCATACTGTTGGAAAGACAGCATAGCGTTACCTTGTCCGATGGAAGTCTTATCTCCTTCAATTTCAACCAATTCTGCATTGGAGAAATAAGAAAGAGGCATTTTGGCACCGCTAAATTTGATAGAGAAATCTCTTTCGTCTTGTTGCTTGATACAGCAAAGCGCGATATCCATTCCATCTTGCAAATGTGTATTTTGCTGTTGATTAAGTGTTTCTACTATGCTTGTGTGCAATTGCTCTAAGATGAGATTTGGCTCGTAGATATGTTTGTTATTGATAATTTCGTTGAGCAAAGTATGCCCTATCATGCTCATAAAAGCCCCAGGAACGCCATGCCCCGTACAGTCCACGACCGCAAAGAATTTCAAATCCCCCAATTCCTCAAACCAATAAAAGTCGCCACTGACCACATCTTTGGGCTTAAAAATGACAAAATGCTCTTGGAAATAAGCATGAAAAATATTCTCATCAGGCAAAATTGCACTTTGTATGCGTTTGGCATAGCGAATACTATCTGTAATTCTTATATTCTTAATCTCTAACTCTTCAAAGGCTTTTTCTAAAGTATCTCTCTGTTTTTTAATAACTTCTTGATTAGTTTCTAATTCCTCCATGTTTTGACGGAGTTCCTCTTCATTTGCCAATAATTCTTCGTTTTTTTGTTTCAATGTTCTTCTTTGCATTTCTATCTCGGTAGTGCGAGCTTGGACTTCCTTCTCCAATCTTTCCTTCTCTGATTCTATCATTCTTTGCTTTTCTTCTTTTTCTTTCGCCAATTCTTGTCGCATGATTTCCAAGCGATAAAGTAAGCCCACAGAAAACAAAAATATTTGGATAATGCCTCCAATAGAACTCGCATTGAGCATGAGAAACTTAGAATTGATGACATAAAAAATAGCCAGCATGCCTAATAATCGTCCTATCAAGTAAAAAATATTCGCCAACAGGAAATAACGCGCAGGACGAAAACCTTTGGCAGAAACAATGATGCTCGTTATCAATACAATAAGTATGACTAATGCTGAAATAATGATGGTAAGAATAATAATCCAAACATTGAATACAATGGCTAAAGTGTAATACATTCCTATTAGTCCTATTATTCCCCAAACTATCTTGTCCCAAAAAGGCGCGTAAATAGATAGCTGTAAATAATAACGCGTAAAAAACAACAAGAAGAACCAAGGAAGAACAATGATAGTAAAGTAGAAATAGCTTTCTTGTACTTTATTGAAACCCAAAAAGCCATTGAGGATATCTAAAGGGAAAATGGTAACCAATCCAGAAGAAAACAACATCAACGCAAAAAAGAGATAGCTCTTATCTCGGAAATGCAAAAAAAGTACAAAAGTATAAAATGCCATAATCACATATATAGCGGCAAAGGCACTGACAAAGTATTTCCTTTGTTCGTAGTCTTCTGCTACGGTTTTTTCGTTTTGAATAACCACATTGTTCGTGCTTCTAAGCGTACCTTTATTTTGTAAAGTAGTAGCTTTATAGATTTCTAACCTCAAGTAGTATGTTTGAGAACTATTTACGGGCAATTCCAAAGGTAGATAGCTAAAAAAACCGTAGTATTTTACCTTCTGTGATTTAAAAAGCATGGAGCCATCAGTGTAGGTATGCAGATTTTGCGCTTTGTCCATGAAAAATATAGCGGCAGAGTCATATTGAGTCCCCAAGTCGACTAACCAATGAGCAGATTCACTCTTATTCTCAATGCTAAAACGTAGCCAAACGATGTCATTGTCTTTGAAAAGTAGCTTTTCTTTGTTAAAAGCAACAAAACGAGCATCATAAGCCATACTACTTATCTGCTCAAAACTTATTGCTTTCTCTTTAGAAGAAACATAAAAGACTTGAGTTTGTGATAATATACTTAAGTTCTCTGTATTATTGCGAATAACGATTTGGGGTAGTGTATCTGCCACCAGACCAGTATTTTTCAAACAAAAGCAGACAAAAAAGATACACACACGCAAAATATGTTTCATCAGTTATTGGTAAATAGACGTAACAAAAGACTACTATAAAGAAGATGTGATTCTAAAGATATTTTATATTTTTTAAATTACCAAATATTTAATTTATTATTATATATTGTTTGTAATCCATCAATTATAGACTTAAAACATATATGCTGTGCCTGCTATTTTACCTCACCGCCTCCCAAAGTATCTCTACCAAGTGCTGTGCCTTTTTGCCTGTGCTGCTCCACCTGACGCTTGGCTTCTGCCCAGAAAGGGTAGAAACTTAGCCTTGCGCCAATAGGACTTTTCTTGGTATTGTGTATTTTTTTTATCTCAAATTTAACATAAATATTGCCTAAAAAGAGCTATTTTGGGTCAATATTTTGCTTTCTATAACGTTTTTTGATAAATTGCATATCAAGTAAATAATCTCATACAATCACTTATATGATGACAAAAAAGGAAAAAAAATTTATTAAATATTGGGAAAAGTATCACAGCAAAGGCAAATGGAAATATGCTATTCAGTATGGAATGATATGGGCAATTTTCGTAGTGTTTTTTACTGAACTATGGCAAGTGTATGATATTGGGTTTAGTACAAATAATTTTATAAAAGTCTATTTATCAAGAGATTTCTTGATAAAGTCTGTAGTTTTTTTCTTTGGAGGGGTCATGATAAACGGATTATTGATGTGGTATGCCAATGAAAAGTTATACCTTAAAATCACAAAAAAGTAAGATTAATTTTATCTTCAAATTAGCTTAGGGCATGAAGTAATTGCATTTGTCCTTTTCCCACTTACTTACAAAAATCTTCCACTTGCCCCTAAAAAATATTCAAGGTTTGGTTTGATTTGGGTTGGTGATTCGTAAGGAAATAAGTTAATTACTTTGTTCTTGCTCTCATACACAAACCAAAGATTTACAGATAAAATGTTTTAGATTTTAAGAAAAGCATATCTAAGACAGATAAAGAAAACTAAAAAATAATACTATTTTTCGCTCTTACGAACCCATTTAACATATCTATTTCCTTATTTGTATGAGTATAATTGGAATAATAGGAAAAAATGACATCCTTCCGACCAATAAGTGGTGTAACATCGCCATCTAATATTTGAGTATATCCTATCAAACTGATTATTTTCAATTTATCCAAATATTTAATAGAACTAATAGAAGAAAATCCACCCCCATTCCTTACAGATAGTATTTCTAATTCTGTTAAATTTTTCATAAACTCAAAATCAGTAACTATCTTTTTGCAAGAATCAATGTAAAGTTTTTTGAGTTTTGTCAAACAACCTATTTCATCAATTAATGTTAGTTTACGCAAATAATTCAAATCTAATTTTTCTAAATTCATGAGATTTTCAACGCCTTTTAAACTCTCAGTAGAAGAGAGGCTAACCTCTAAATCCCGTAATTTAGTAAGCTTTTTCAATTCCGCTAAATCTTTCCCCTTGTACCGTTTTAGTGTTAGTTTTTGGAGTTTACTGCAATCAAAAAGCCCTTCACAACCTTTTCGCCAAAAAATCCAACATTCTTTTAAAAGAGGGAAATAAGTAAAATCAATCACTTGGGTATCTTCTCTCGAAATAGACAAAGATTTTAAGTTAGGTAAATAATAAATTCCTGAAATATCAAAAGTTCCTACCCCAATATGTACTCTTTCAATAAACGTCAAACCTTTCAAAAATTGGGTATCTTCTAAGAAATATCCATTTACCTTGTTTATTGTAATTGAGTTAATTTTATGTTGTTGCATAAAAAGTATTGATTCATTTATTTTATCAGATTCAATACATAAAGATTTTATGCCATCCTTTTCATGGATAAGAAATCCATCTAATTTGTAATCTTTCATATTTATTTAGCAATTACATTGATTTCATTTAGAAGATTTTGGATAACATTGTTTATGCCACGTGAAACAAAACTCTGTAAGGAGTTTAACCTTTCGCGTGTGGTTCAACTCTTAACAGAGTTGTATCATTACTTGTCAATCTTATTGCTACCAATAGTAAATCGCAACGGCGAACCGTTCCTACGGAGTATAAGAATTTATAGCACTTGTCCAAATATTTTTCTCCTAAAAAAGATTCAAGGGTCAGCCCTGAACCAATCATTAGTATTTTACCTCACCGCCTCCCAAAGTATCTCTACCAAGTGCTGTGCCTTTCTGCCTGTACCGTCTTTGATTTGGTGGCGGCAACTTGTACCATTTGCCGCAATCATCACATCGTCAGGTTGTTGGCGCACCGTAGGGAACAGCACCAACTCGCCTATTTTCATGGAAATTTCATAGTGTTCCGCCTCATAGCCAAAGCTCCCCGCCATGCCGCAGCAGCCCGAAGGAATAAGATGGACAGTGTAATTGGCTGGTAATGAAAGCACTTTCTTCGTGGGTGTGAGCGAAGCCAAAGATTTTTGGTGGCAATGTCCATGCAACTTGATGAGCTTGGTTTCGTCAGTAAATTGCTCTTTTTTGAGGTTGCCTTTGTCTATTTCTTTTGCCAAAAACTCATCAATGAGCAGGGCATTTTTTGCCAATTTGCGAGCGTCTTCCTTCTGATAGTCATGCGCCAAATCTATGTATTCATCTCTGAATGTGAGGATTGCAGAAGGCTCTAAACCTCAAGTCTATGTTGCGGATAGCGATACTTTTTGCCTCGTTCAGCAAGCCTTTGGAGAGGTAAGTGCGCCCACTTTCCAAGTGCAAGGGAATTTCCACTTCGTAGCCCAATTTTTCCAACAACTGAATTGCCTTTTTGCCCATGCTTACGTCATTGTAGTTGGTAAATTCATCACAAAAAAGGTAAACCTTTTTGGAGTTATGAGTGATGAGTTTTGAGTGATGAGTTTTTAAGCCGTTGTCAGTGTCCTCACTGACAACTACGCCTTTGTTGGTGTTTTCACCAGCAAAGCCCATGCTTCCTCTGACAACTCGCTTTTTAAACCATTTTCGCAAAGTTTCTTTTTCCAAAAGCGGAATAGAACGCTCTTGGGCAAAACCTGTGATATTTTTGGCAATGCGCGAAGTGATTTTATTGGTAAATATAAAGTTGTAAATACTTGGAAATAAGGCGGCAAGGGAATTAAGTTTGGTAAAATTCCCTATCAGTTGAGTGCGGAAAGGTACACCATTCATCTGATAGTATTGGTGCGTAAACTCCGCTTTCAACTTGCCCACGTCCACATTGCTCGGACATTCGGACTTACAGCCCTTGCAAGAAAGGCACAAGTCCATCACTTCTTTAACTTCTTCGCTGTTGAAGCGTGAATTTGCCCCACCGTAGCGACGGTCGCCCTTGCCCCACCCCAAGGAGAGGGTATTGAAATTCAAAACTTTGCCTTCGTTTTCAAACTTTCCCGACAGAGCCTCCCTCAAAATATTTGCCCTTGCTCTGGTCGTATCTTTTTCGTTGCGGGTCGCCATGTAACTTGGACACATTGTCCCCCCTGTGAGTTCTGTTTTGCGACAGTCGCCACTGCCGTTGCACTGCTCTGCCGCACGCAAAATTCCCAAAGTAGAAGAAAAATCTAAGACAGTTTTGAACTGCGGTGTACCTTGGTTGGGTTCGTAGCGCAGACTTGTATTCATGGGGGGCGTATCTACTATCTTGTTGGGATTGAAGATATTATCAGGGTCAAAAGTGCGCTTTACTTCTTTGAGCAATTCGTAATTTTTTTCTCCCACCATGTATTTGATGTATTCGCCTCTAAGCCTGCCATCCCCATGTTCGCCACTCAAAGAACCCTTGTATTTTTTCACCAATTTGGCAATTTCGTCTGCAATAGTTTTAAAAAGGCGGTTGCCTTCTGCCGTTTTTAGGTCAAGGATAGGGCGCAAGTGAATCTCGCCTGAGCCTGCGTGTGCGTAATGCACGCAATACAAGCCGTATTTCGCCAAAATTTCGTTAAATTCTCTGATGTATTCGGGTAAGTCGTTCACATCTACGGCGGTGTCCTCTATGACAGGCACAGGCTTTGCGTCCCCAACCATGTTGGAGAGCAAGCCCAAACCTGCTTTTCGCAAATTCCAAACTTTCTTGATGTCTTCGCCCAAAACCAAAGGAAAATGATAGCCCAAACCCTTTGCTTTCATCTCATTTTCAATCTGTTGCGCTATGGCAATTACTTCCTCCTGTGTATTTTTAGAAATCTCCACCGCCAGCACTGCCTTGGGTTTGCCTTGCACAAAAAAGCTATTTTGCTTCTGCTCAATGTTATTTTCTACACACTCAAAAATATAATGGTCTATCAGTTCGCTTGCCGTTGGTGCATATTTGAGCGCAATCAAATTTGCCCGCAAACTCTCGTCTATGCTATTAAAATGCACGCACAACAAGCCCTTTTCTTTGGGTGGCAAAGGCACTACATTCAGCTTGATTTC
>JALOMS010000061.1 GCA_025455345.1 Thermoflexibacter sp.
TCTTGCTCGCCAAATTACTATTACAGAATACGCACCAAAAAAAATCAAGCAATCTGAAACAGGAAATGGGAATGCTTCTAAAGAGCAAGTAGCAAGCATGCTCGTAGCCCAACTAAAAATCAAAGAAGTTCCCGAAATATTAGATGCCACGGACGCGCTGTCTGTGGCACTTTGCCATCATTTCCAACAGCGTTTTGGAAGTACAAGCAAATCAAAGAGTTGGAAAGCCTTTGTTTCTGACAATCCCAATCGGGTCAAATAAATATTCTCCTAATTTGCCCTTGCTCTCTGTGCCAAAACTACAATCATTGCACTCAAAATAGCGATTAGGGCTAAGGCTATACGCAAGGTAGAGAGTTCTGCTAAAAAGCCAATGATGGGCGGTCCTATCAAAAATCCAGTAGCTCCTACCGTAGTAACTGCGGCAAGTGCTACCCCCGCAGGCATTGTTTTAGACCTTCCCGCCAAACTATATACCAAAGGTACACCTGTGGATAATCCCAAACCTACTAAGGTAAAACCTAAAATAATAGGAAGGGTATAAGGAAAAAACAAGGCTAACAACATTCCTAAACAAGCCAAAGTGCCGTTGATTTTCAGCAATTTGATTGTACCAAATCTTGCCGTAAGCCAATCCCCCGCAAATCTTCCAGAAGCCATCGCCAAAGAAAAAGCCGTATAGCCTGCTGTACTAAGCCCAGAGGAATCTTGTATAGATTCTTTGAGATAGACCGCACTCCAATCTGCCATTGCTCCTTCCCCTATCATCACACAAAAGGCTATAATTCCCAAACCCAACAATATAGAGTCTGGTTTGGCAAAAAGAGGATGCTTTTCATCACTTGTAATATCTTCTTTTAATAAGTTTTTCTTGAAAAGAGCGGCAACTATCCCAAAAATCAAGCCTATACTCAGAAAATGTGTAAATAGACTTATCTGTAACTGTTCCATAATGCCTCCTATCCCTGCACCAAACATTCCTCCTAAGCTAAATAAGGCATGAAAAGAAGACATAATTGGTTTATGGTATTTGACTTCCAAAGCTACTGCTTGGGTATTCATACTGATATTTAACAAATCAGAAGCAAAACCAAAAAAAAACAATATTACACTTAAAATCAGTGGATTAGGTGCAAGTGGAATCAAGGTAAGGATAAAAGAAAGTAGCAATACAGAAAATACTACCAAATGACGACTCTTAAAACGCGTTGTTAGCCAACCCACAATTGGCAAAGTTACCAAAGAACCCAAGGGCAAAGCCAGCAAGACTCCCCCTAACTCTGCGTGATTGATTTTGAGCGTATGCTGAATCAATGGAATGCGCGAAGCCCAACTCGCAAATATAATTCCATTGACAAAAAACATGGCTGAAACAGCTATGCGATTGGTCTGATAAGACATAAATGATTTTAGTTATTTCCCTATAATTTGGGCTATTTGCATAGCTACTCCTACATCTCCACTTACTTTTAATTTGCCAAACATAAAAGCCGCCGCAGGGTTTAACTCCCCATTCATGAGTTTGACGGCATCATCTAACGAAATACTAATGGTACAACTTGCATCTTTATTTTCGTTGCTTACTGTATAGGGTTGTTGAGTATTGTCGATGAAAACTACACCTTCATTCATAGAAAATTTGACACTTCCTTTGAGGTTGGAAGCATTGGAAGCAATAGTTCTTACTTTCTCTGTAAATTCTTGTAAAGTCATGTTGATTAGATTGTTATAAAATAATAAAAATTAAGAGATACGCTGAATATTGATATATCCAATAGCTCAAGCGTATCCCCCAAAAAAAATCTATATTAGTGATGAGGCAAAGACCTCATTTTAAGATACATCGCCCTATAAAAAGGAACAAAGAAAATAGTATGAACTATCATACCCAATACCAAAGAGGTCTGAGCATCTTCGCTACTCATGTAAAAATTATTGGTTGCTTCGCTAATGAATAACACAAGCATAAATATCAAAAATGGACTCAATAAATTAGCAAACATCAAAGAAAATGTTTTGATACGAGAAAAAGCAGATAAAGAAGCAATACTACGCGCCTGATATAGGAAGACACCAAACATTCCTAATATGGCACCAATAATCACTACTTCCTCTTTGTAAGACTTAGGGAACAAGAAACTATAAGCAAATGCCAAGATTAATCCAAAGACAAGGCTACCAAAACCAAAACTAATCAAACCAACCACAAAATCCTGCCATTTCACATTTTGAAACATAAGAAGTAAAGTCCCTAAACCAAAAACAAAAAGACTAAAAAGAATAGGTAGCCCTTTTTCTGACCATATTTTTTTATACTTATATTCAGAAATCACATATAAATTTTTTAATACATCACTCTTATTTTTCTCTACCCATTCTGGCATCACTTCTTTCTTATGATACCTCCATAAAACCTCTTTTGCACTCATAGAGAGCGGTCTATCGCTATATTTATTAAAAACTTCTATGTAACTATTGATATAAGCCAATTTTATAGACTCATTGTCTGTTTGAAGGAATTGCTCACAATAATTTTTATCATCAGCAGGATTCTTTTCAAAGCTCAAATAGTATGGAGCAAAATGATGAAAATTAAAAGTCCGTCCGTCTTTGAGTTCTACATAGTTATTTTGTCCATTATTAGTAAAAGCTAAATATTCTTTGTCTTCTTCACTAATATAATCTCCATATCTGTTGGTAGGGAAATAGGGATTACCAGAATTTAATATGTCTAAATCTGTTTTTAGCTCCTCTAAACTTACCAAATTATCTATCTTGTGTTGCATCAGCCCTGTAAAGAAAATAGGCGTACCGACAAAAATACCAAAAGTAAGCAGATAAATGCCAAAGCGCATATACTCCATCAAAGGGAAAAGATTGCCGTATTTCTTTTCAACACTGTAAATAGTCTGTTTATATACCCAAAAAATAGCCATAGGCAAACAGCAAAGTACAGCAAGAAATACCATCAGAGCAGTTTCTGGTAAAAAACTATTCGTCCGTAAAGGGTATAGCCACACCAAAAATGACAAACCTAAACCGCCTGTTACAGCGTAAAAAAGCACATAATGAATCTTTGTTATCCATAAAAGGCGATGATTCAGAAGAAAATAACTATCCAAGTTTTTCAAAAACTTAGGAGTAAGCACGGACAATAGTTTCATAGATATTATATTTATTTTTGAGCAAAAAAATCCTTATCTCATTTAATATTAATTACGTTGATAAGTCAGATTTGGTTTAGTGATATGCAATAAATTCTATCCAACAAATATAATAAAAATTTATTGAGTAAAAATAAAAAGAAAATGCTTATTTTCAATACAAAAGCAACTTGGCGCAAGACTTAAAATTTGTAGCAATATTACAAAGGAAAATAAACCCTAAAAATACTACCTTCATCTTTTTTACTTTCTACTTCTACCTTTCCATTTAGAGCCTCTATTTGTGTCTTTACCCAAAACAATCCCAATCCTTTCCCTTCTACATGCGTGTGCATTCTTTGGTACAAACCGAAGATTTTGTACGGCTCGATATATGTGAGGTCTATTCCTATGCCATTGTCCTGAACACATAGACAAACAAATTTATTACCTTCTTTTTCAGCCAGATAAGTAGAAATTTTGATTTCTAAAGGCTTACATATATCCCTAAATTTAAGGGCATTGGAGATGAGATGATACATAATACTTTGGGTGTATCCTTTGACAGTTTGGAGATGGTTAATAACAGAAAAATCAATGTAGAATTTCGCTTCTACTTTTTCTATTTCTTGTTGTACACTCGCTATAACAGCCCTTACTATTTCATCTAAGGCTACTTTTTCCGCAGAATTCCCGATATTGTTTCTAATATATATAACTTGGGTAAGGTCTTTGATAATACCATCTAACTCTTGAGAAGACATATCTAAGTAATTGATAATGTCTTGATTAAAAGAGTTAGCAGGATTTTCTCTATCATAAATATTGAGCAAGCCCATCATACGAGCCAAAGGAGCGCGAATATTATGAGAAATAATGTAAGAAAATTCTTCTAAGGCTTGGTATTGTTTGGACAAGTCTTTGATTGTAAGTTGGAGTTCTTGAGTACGCTCTGCGACTTTCTTCTCCAGATTTTGCATGAGTAGCTCTATTTTCTCTTTTTGATACTCTATAAATTTTTTTTGAGCAATTAGTTCGCTATTGCGCTTTTCTAAGATATGATTCAGCTCGGTTAAGGACTCTTTTTGCTGGATAAGTTCCTCATTTTGAGCTTCTACTTCATTATTCTTTTCTAATAACTGATGAGTTCGTTCTTTGACTTTTTGCTCAAGTTCTTGTCTTTGATTTTTGATAAGAGCATAGTTTTCATGTTGGATTTTTTCATTTTTCTGGGTGAGTATTTTGATTTGATATGCCAAAGCAAAAGACAATAACAACATTTGGATAGGCTCTCCCGCAGGAAATAAGTGGTAAATTTCTTCCTCAAAATGCAAAATATTCCATCGCATAAGCATCAGGATTACTTTGGGAATAAAAGGAAAAACAGTGGCAATGAGGTAAAAACGCGCTGGCAAATAGCCTTTCCAATAGATAAAAACTGCGCTAAACCAACAGAACATACTCCCCAAAGAGAGAAATAAATTGTTAAAATACTTGGTAATATATTCGTATCCTATCAGGTATAGCAAAAGCATGAGCAAGTCTATCCCAACTAAAATTTGAAAGATTCTATACAGAAAACGGCTATATTGTTTTAGTTTTAAAAACCTGTTAGAGAACAATTTAAAAAAAATACTAAATAGCAATAACAAAATATATAAATCCAAATACGGTCTAAAAGAATGAAATACAAAGTACGAAAAACCCCCTCCGTGAAAAATCAGCAATAAAAAGCATAGTACATACAGCACATAATAAAAATACTGTCTCTCTCGTATCAAAAACAAGATAAAAATGTTATACAGCAACATGGAAAACATAATTCCTATATAAAAAATGACCAATATGTTTTTTTGATTGATAGAGGGAAATATCACTTGAGGAGTACCCACATACAAAGGGAAATTCAGCCAAAATGTTCCTTTCAATCGCAAATAAAAAGTACCAACCTCTCCTTTTTCCATTGGTAAGGCAAAAACAAAATTAGTCATGAATAAGTTTTTGGAAGAAACAGGGAAAGCGGCTCCCGTAAGTGGAAATCTTTTTATCGTTTGATTACCAATTGAATAAAAAAGAGAAATGCTATCTATGTTAGGATTATCGATTTCTAAAAAAAGTCGCTCTTGGGATTCATTTTTCAGTACAAATTTTGCCCATACCGCATGAGAGGTAATATCAAAATTAGGTATTTCTTGGGTAGATATTTGGAAATATTGAGCAAAACTATTATTACTAACTATTTCTATATCAAACGATTGGGTAGAATCTTTGTATAAAAAAACTTCCTTCCCAATACTTTTCACATCTTGCCCATCTCCAATCACAATAGGCGATTGGGCAAATATATTTGAGAAAAAAATAATAAATAGTAAAATAAAAGTTCCTCTCATTAAACAGTAAAAACAAGATTAGTTAAGGACAAATGCAATTTAAAATATTCCATGTAAACTTCTCAAAATTGGCATATAAATTCAATTTATTTTCTAAAAAGCACTCTTAGAAGTTGAAGCATTTCTTTGTTTAAAAACTTTGTCCTGAAATGGACTTTTGCTAATTCTTGGTCTTTTTTGTAAAAGGAAGGATAGTATTTTTTCAAGAAGGAAGTAATTTTATTTACTTCTACAGTTTCTCCTGATTCATAATAAAACGTAAGTTGGAATCTAAGATTATAACAAAAAGCAAGCTCTATATCCTGCGGGGAAAAGGATTTTTTTACCAGATAAGTATCGCTTCCTTCCTCATACATGCCCAAAGATTGCATTTGATGGATTAAAGTAGAAGTAAATGAAAATGAGCGCAATAGCCTACTAAATATTTTAGCATAATCTTTGGCAAAAACAGAGGCTTGGCTTACTGTTTTACTATTTTCGTGCAAAAGATATTTGGATAGTACCTCTTCCAAAGCAAGAACCTCATAAGACAAAAATGCTTGCAAGAAGAAGTCATAGTCCATACCATAGTGATATGCTTCTTTCAAATAACCAAAATCTTCTATGAGTTTTCTACTAAAAAATGCTGAGGGTTGGGGAAAGGGAAGTCCAGCTAAATATTTGATATTCAAATCATTACTATCTGCTCCCTTGATAGTTTCTTTTCCATTCCCAATCAAAATAGTTTTACCATGCAAAAAGCCAATGTGAGGATAAAGTGCAAAATATTTGGCAACAGTGTCTAAAGCATTGGGAGTGAGTTGGTCATCGCTATTAATCCAAGTGATAATATCTCCTGTAGCCTTCGCAAAACCTTTATTGATAGCGTGGCTTTGCCCTCTATCTTTCTCACTCTCCCAATAGGTGATTTTTTTTTTGTACTTTTCTATGATTTGTAGAGAATTATCCGTACTTCCTCCATCAAAGATAAAATACTCCAACGATGGATATCCTTGATTCAATATAGACTGAATAGTAGCCTCTAAATATTGCCCTTGGTTATAAGAAGGAGTAATGATGGTAATTTTAGGTTGATTAGACTTCATCTGTCTTTTTTGCTGACCATTTTTCTATCATATAAACAATGGTAAAGCCCAAAATTATCAATAAGATGGCAAATAAAATTTCGGAATCTTTACCTGTAACTTCTTGATAAACATTGGGTAATACACTTTTATCTAAAAGCGTTTTTTCTTGTCCCTTGCTGTCTATGTAAGTCTGGGTAACTTGCCTCCAAGGCCATACTTTATTGAGCGAACCAACCATAAAACCCGTTAGCAGGGCGATGGTCAAGTCATGGTATTTTTTCAACATCCAATTCAGTACGTGTGAAAAAGACAAAATCCCTGTTAGGCAACCCAAGATAAAAGTAAAGATGGAGCTAAGATTATGAAAAGTGAATTTGAGTTCTGTAATTTCCTTAATAAGAGAAAATATATAATGGTATTTGCCCATAAGTAACAAAATAAAACTACCCGAAATACCAGGTAAAATCATTGCACAGATAGCTATTGCTCCTGATAAGAAAATAAACCATAACTCTGTGGGGGTGTCCACAGGTACAGCTACGGTGATGTAATAGGCAATCCCTGTTCCTATGACAAAAGAAGCAATCGTTCCTATATTCCAGTGTGAAATTTTTTTACCCACGGTAATTGCGGAGGCAAGCACCAGCCCCAAGAAGAAAGACCAGAGGAGAATAGGTTGATTCTCCATCAGATAGAGGACTACTCTGGTAAGTGATAAAATAGAAGTAATGATTCCAGCGAATAAGACTATTAAAAAAGTAGCGTCCGTATGCGCCCACAGACCTTTAATGTCAAACTTAAAAAGTAGTTGTATCGCTTTGGCATTGATAGAACGAATGGCATTGAGTAATCTCTGGTAGATTCCTGAAATAAAGGCGATAGTTCCTCCAGAAACACCCGGAACTACGTCTGCCGCGCCCATAGCTATTCCTTTGAGATAGATAAACAAATATGTTTTCATTCAATTAGGTTTAATTTTTTGCGCCACAAAAATAGAGATTAAATTTTCTATTCCTTAATTGTTACCTTTTTAATTTTTTTGAAATAAAGAACTGTAAGTAGCTACTCACAGACTGACATACACACATATTGTACAATAATCTTTTACTAATCTTTTATTAATCAAAAACTTTCATGAAAAATTTGATGAAATACTTTGTAAGTATGTGTTCCATACTTTGTGCTTGTCATTTGTGCCTCGCTCAGGCTGAAAGAGACGAGTTTGGTTACAATATCAATTCTATACGCCCTATTCACGAAAATAATCAATTGTATAGGGTAACGCTTTGGAGTAGGATAGATGGGCGTGAAAAACAAAATCAATCTCTCTATGCCAAAGAACAGGAAATTACTAAAACTATCATAGAAGCCGTAAAAGCAGGGATTTTACGCCCCTTTGCCAATGACTCTTTGACGACGCGCATGAGTTATGAGGATTTTATTTCTAAACTCACTATCGCAACTCCCGAAGAAGATTTGGAAGATACAGGGCTTTGGATGAGTACAGATAGTACAGAAGATTGGGGAATAGAACCTCGTGAAACTCCAGTGCCTGTTGCCGTAAGTAACGAATACTTCCCCAAACAACTCTATTTATTAGAACTAAAAGAAGACTTGGTATTTGACAAAGGGCGTTCTCGCACTTACTATGATGTTCAAGCGATTACGATTATGATTCCCGCCGAAATCAATCCCAAAGGTATAGATGAACCTTTGGCTACTTTTAGCTATAAAGAGTTGGTTAGCAATGTTTTTCAAAACAATGCACAAGCCGTTTGGTACAACAACCAAAATGAAAAACAAAATCACAATTTGGCAGACGCAATAGAATTGCGTTTATTTTCTTCTCATATTCTTAAATTTTCAAATGCTCAGGACGCATATATAGAGGATATTTATGGTTCTGATAAAAATGCTGTTATCGCTTCTATGCAACTTGCTCATAAGTTGGTAGAAAACGATACAGAAATCTGGGAATATTAGTAGGCATTGTGTTGATATAGTTTATAGCTTCATTAATTATCAAAGGATTAGTGAAGCTATACTATTTTATTCCCCCCTCAATTGTCTAACTTTATCATAGCAAATTTGGGCATTTTCCTCATCTCCTCTTATCTTCTCATACACTATGCCTAAGGTGTTCCAAGCGTCTATATAGTTCGGATTAATTTCCGTTGCTTTTTTGATACATTCAAAGGATTTTTCTACATCTTCTGTATATGTTCCATAGGCAATGCCCACATTATGCCAAGCCTTCTCGGAGTTTGGGTTGATTTTCAGCACTCTCTCAAAGCAATCAATACAGGCTTCTCCATCTTGATAAATGGCATGGTTCAGCACTCCCAAATTGAGCAGAGCGGTTTCATAGTCAGGATTGATATTGAGAGATTTGGTATAACATTCAAAGGCAGCGTCATAATCTTCATAATGTACATCATGAATAAAACCCAAATTATTCCAAGCTCGGTATGAAGAAGGGTCTATTTGAGTGCAGAATCGGTAGTATCTCAAAGCCTTGAAATAGTCTTTTTCGTAATGCTCAAAAATATAACCTAATCTGCGCCAAACATATTCATCTTCGCCAGGTTCGGGAACTTCTATTCCCATAAGAGCCAACATATCAGCTTGCTTCATAGGCTCGTCAAGAGGAAACCCAGAGAAGTCGTTAATGCACTGCTCATAGATTTCTTTTGCTTCCTCCCAATCTTGGTTGTCGAGGTAGGCATCTGCCAACTTGACAAGGTCGCTGTAACGAGCATCTGGGGATTCTACTGCAATTTTGGCATTTTTGATTCGAGTTTCTGGACTGTCGTTCATGTTTTTGTTATTTAAAAATTAAACATATTATGAATTTGGTAATTGTGGATTTTGAGGTAATAGTAGCTCAACTTTAAGATTAATATACTGATATACAAGGTATTTTCATTAACAAGGATATTCTAAAACCCTCATAATATCAACGGTGGCATTATAATTACTGTGATTCATATTCTGTCCAATCTTCGTTTTTTAGCCCTTGATACATTGCTTTGGCTTGTTCCAATGCCTCTTGCACAGTAGAAAATTTATCATCAGTGATAACTTCCCAATCCTCCGTGCAGTGGAATAAATACACCTCATCTTCATCATATTGGCAAATGCTGAGAGCGGCGACAGATGTAATCAATTCACCATCTACAAAATGCCTACACTGCTCACTTTTATGGTGCCGTGCATCCAAATACACATACATTTTCACAGAGGCTTGGTCTAATTTTTTGGGAGGCGAAATTATTGGAGGAAATTCTTGGAAGTCCCTGCTCGTCAGGCGGAAATGCTTGATATTTAGCTCTTCTTCATCAGGATATTCGTAAATATCGTGAAAGGAAAGTTGCATGATGTCCAGCATCTCGATGACTTGCTTGCAGGACATTTCATCTGGCAGTAAATCAAGCTCTGTTTCCCAATTTTCCGTTGTGAGATGAATATGTAAATCGGGAAATTCAAACTTAAAAAAGGTTGAGAGCCGCTCAATAGTTGTTGCCCATCCTTTTCCAAGTGGTATAAAACTGATGATATTATCCTCGAACACGGTAATCACCTCAATATCAGCTTCACGCCTTGCTTTTTGCGCTTCTTCTATTGTCGAAAACATAGCAAGGCTTCTCCCTCGTGGCGTAGTACCGTCTTCCATTTCGCAGTGCGAATCGTAGTATTCACCATCATAATAAAATGCTTTTTTATAAAGGATATATTTGGGCATGACGTTTTAGAATAATATTTTGGAATAATGGGTATAGTCTTCTCATTCATCAAATTATCGCTTTTGAAAACTTTTTTTTCATGCTTTTTTCGCATTTACAAACTTAATGAGAGGGAAAATATAAAAATGCAGACTTTGACAGGTGTTGGCAATGGTTGAATAAGTGCAAAATGAAAGAATTGCCTTCCGATTTATCACAAAACTATCACCTCAATATCGTGTTTGATACCTACGAGTGAGTCTTTGAGGATATTTCTGATGGTGTTGAGGATAGTTTCATTTGCTTGGTAGAGGATACCGCTTACCTTGATTTCGCGCTGGGGGAGTTCCTCAAAATAAAGATAGTAGTCTTTGTTCTGAGGTTGCAAAAGGAGATTGTCGTAGGCAGGAAGCATCTGAAAATCAGGATTTTTTCCGTAATCAGTTTGCATAAGTAGGAACAAACCCGCCATAGAAAAGTCGTAGATTTTGCCCTTGATTTCTCCTTTTTTAACAAAGAAATCTCTGGTAAAGGGTTCAAAATAAAACTCTGTATAAGTGGGACTTATTTCCCGCAACAGTTTAATATGCCCATTGTGGTCGTAAGATTGCTGAAATAAAATTTCGCCATTTTGGACGGCAAAACCGCTATAAATGCAAGCTCCGCCAAAGCAATCCGCCTCTATGAAAACAAATTTTTTGTGCGGAAATTGCTTGCTAAAATCCTCTAAACCCTCCTCCATGGCATAAGACCAAGTGTGTACCTCGTCCTCATCAAAAACTGTTTTTTGGAGTTTCATGGTATCTATCTGACCGACTAAACCCGCAAATCCTGTCTGGAAAGTCTTTGCTTGGCAGTATTTGAAAGTAGCTAAGAGGGCGGCAATGATTCCTTCGTCTTCTGCGCCTACATAATCTGTAATGATATTTTTTGTGTTATAACTCATTGGTTTTAAATATTTTGATATACTGATGTGGTGATGTATTGATATTTTGATATAGTGATATTTTGAATCTCGAAATTTATCGTTCAACATTCTTTATTCAGCATTCGGTATTCGATATTTTTAGAAAGAAAGTGAAAAGGATAGAGATTTTAGTCTTGATATACTATGACCTAAAAACTTTTACTCAACTACTTAAATTTCAAAAGTAAGCATATCTATCTTTTTTTCCCTGCCTATCGCCACCTGCTTGGTGCGTGGATTAAAAGCTATCTTAGGCAAATCTTTCAAGTGCCAAATGATAGAAGACCGTTGCTTGCCGCTATCAATTTCCTCATTTTTATCCACAATTTCCCCCGTTCTGCGGTCTATGACCTTCGGAAACTCGTACAAGTCCCAGCAATAATGCTCGTTAATGACAAAAATATTCCCAAAACTACCTTGCACTTTTACCACCTCTTCAAATTTCCCTGTCTTCAAATTCCAAACAGCAAGGTGTTCGGGAGGCACGTCTTCATGCGCTTCCTCGTCCTTGCCTTCGGACGATGTCCCTACCAAGAGTCGCTCACTATCTATGAAATTGGCAGTGCAAAGCTCTGTATATAAGCCTCCTCCAATTGTAAAGGTTTTATCAAGGCAGTGAGGGTCTGCCAAACTTGCATTAATGCTAACTATGTTCACGCAGTCCCAAGGTTGCCAATACCAGCCCTTGCTGATGAGATACTGACTATCAGGACTGACTTCAAGTCTTGAAAAAAATACATCTCTGGGCTTCCGATTGGGGACATTGGTGATGATTTCCCCAGTTTCTACCTCTTCAAAATCAAGCCTACAATACTCAAAAGGGCAATGCACCAAATAGGTTTTTCCATCTATCTCAACAAAAGTAGCAGGGTATTCATAGGCATTGGCGTAGTAGTAAGGGCGATTGATTTCTCTCAATAGTTCTCTGCCATTTTTAAGAAGTATTCCTTTTGTGCCTAACTTGGTGTAAATGAGAGTGTAAAGACCATTGGACGAGGAAATGGCACTGTCAAAATTGTGGGCAAACATATAACTGCTACCCTCATGCAAGGGGCGGGCAGTGCCATCAGGGAAATAACACATTCCTGAATTAGCCCAATCAATGAATCCATTGCCAAGCCAATCTAAGGTCAGCAAGAGATTTGTTTCTATGGTTTGAGTTTTCATGTTATATTCGTTTTTCCCAATGGTTTACGCCAAAGTGCTTTGCTAATTGACTGACTATCAGTTCTGTCTTTTCTAATACTGTTTTTACTTGCGCCATCATTTCTTGTCTATCTACCCAAATACAGCAAAAAGTTTCGTCATAATCAGGGTCTGATTCTTTGATAAATAGTTTTCCCTCATAGCTCTCCACGATAATTTCCCAGCTTTGGTCTCTGTCGTAAAAAATCTCCCCCTCCTCATTGTTTATCAGTCCATTACATAAATATCTTATCTCCTGCAAAGTGTCGTACCAAGGAAAACTTGCCAATATATTTCCATTATCAAGGTTTTTAATAATCGGTCTTATCCAGAAGTAAGAAGCATTGCTTAGT
>JALOMS010000603.1 GCA_025455345.1 Thermoflexibacter sp.
GGTGCGGGGGACTTGCTCGGCGCAGAGCAGAGCGGATTTATCAGCGATTTGGGCTTTGAAATGTATCACCAAATCTTAGATGAGGCGATTCAAGATTTGAAAGAAAACGAATTTAAGAGTTTATTTGAGCAAGACATGGCAGAAGCCTTAGCCACTGCCCAACAGGAAGACTTTGTGCGAGATTGTGCGATAGAAACAGATTTGGAAATTTTGATACCTGATACATACATAAGCAATATTTCCGAACGCTTACAGCTTTATACACAAGCAGATAAGTTAGAGAATGAAGAAAGCATGGAGAAATTTAGAAAAATGCTTACTGACCGTTTTGGGAAACTCCCCGAACAAGTAGAAGATTTGTTGAAAACAGTCAAATTGCGTTGGTTAGCAAAGAAGATTGGCTTAGAAAAGCTAACGCTGAAAAGTCAAACACTCAAGGGGTATTTTGCTCAAAACGATAAATATTTTCAGTCAGAAGCCTTTGGAAAAGTTTTAGTGTTTGTGCAGAAGCATCACAAAAACTGCAAACTCAAAGAAACCAATAAAGGGGCTACGCTTATCATAGAAGAAGTAAGAGGCATAGAGAAAGCAATGAAGCTACTTAGCGAGATTTGAATAAAATAAACATTTATTTGCTTACTTCTTCACCACTTTCCTCACTTGTTTTCTGCTTGTTGCTGTTTGCGCCCCTGTTGCCGTTGTTTGTGTCCCCACAAACCACTCCTAAATATTCACCCGATTAAACATCAACTTCAAATCGCTTTCTGCGAAGTCCTTGTCAATGTGTGTGTCGTAAAACTTGATGAGGTCTTCTTTGAAAATATACTGTACCTTGTTTTCTAAATGAACAGGGTAGCCTACATAAATGGAGTTTTTGAATACATCATTAAGTTTTTTACTCCTCGATTTGGGCGCAACAATGAATAACTTCTGAGCGATGTCGTGCTGTACTTCTAACAGGTTCTTGAACCGCTCGAAGCCACTTAGGATACTGGTGCTTTCTTCTACCTCGAAGGCATAACGTGGAAAACCTAATTTGTCTATCCAAATCACGTCTATCTGTTGTATTTTATTTTTTTGTGTTTCAGTGGTATTTTGGACAGGAAAAGAAGGTAAGGAAATCTCTGAAAACTTGATACCTTGAAAACTATCTGCTATCTGTTCGCGCTTGCCTACCCAAGATTGAAAGCCCAAGTATTTTCCTATTTCTACTATGCGGAAGATAATTTCGCTGTGAGAATGTCCATCTGAATTTACTTTGATGAGTTTTTGGCTTTGGGCTTTTGAATCAAAATTTAGAGTAATTGGTACGCTTGGCTTTAACATCCAATTACCTGTTTTGCCACTCTGAAAAGCAATTTCTGCTAATAAAATAGGCAAGTCTTTTTCAATTGGGAATTTTTTGTCTTCTGCAAAAATTTCAAATAATTCTTTATGAATTTCATCAATTGTCATTGCTTTATTTTTGATAAGCAATTCACGTAAATAAATTCTTATCTCATCTTTATTAGCATAATATTGTTTACGAATCTCGTCTTCATCTTTTCTACCACGCACATAGTAAAGATTAGTTGCACTATCATAAAAAATATTCCCTTGACTTTCTAATAAATCATTCAATTTGTTACTACTTGTGTAACTACGTTTTTTAGCCTCTATATTAAGTAAGTTATCTGTTAATTTATCAACTACTCTATTATAAATCATGTCCAAAGTGGCACCATTCATTTCCAAACAAGCCCTTTCTACTTCATTCAAAATGAATTTCTGTAAATCATCAGGTTTTTGACGAATGGGTTTTATAAATGTTTTCTTAAAATTACCAATACGCTGACTACAAAGTACGTTGGCGGGATTTTTTTTATAATTAAGCGACCCATTGCTTTGAGGTTGATAAACAGAGCCTTTGAGTTCCATACCATTGTTTTCGCAGGCTTCGACAATGGTATTCCAAAATTCGAACTTTTTATGGGCAAAAACACAGCTTAACCACCCATCTTTACGTAATACTTTCCCAATTTCTTCAAAACTTTTCGTAAAGAGTTCTTCGTAAGTAGCTTGCGATTTCTGCAAAGACCCACCTTCTATACATTCCTGTTGTAAAAGGGTATTCAACTGCTTATCAATTACTTCTGGAAAAAGCCAAGCATTCCACATGGTTGATAAATCTAAGTAAGCAATATTATGACCATAAGGCGGGTCAGTATAAACATAGTCTATACTATTTTCAGGAATATAGGCAGAAAGTTCCAAAGCAGAACCATTAATCACTTGTAAATGCTCATTTGCTTCATAGTCATTCAATAAGTCATTCCATTTCTTTTTTCCTTTTAGAATATAGTCAAATTTCTTATTAAAATTTCTCCAAACAGGCAATTCTACTATCTTTGAAGGAATCCAATAGTCATAAGCTCCAAAAATAGCGGGACCGCCACCATTTTCACCACGATTAGGATTATCTAAATAAGTCAAGTTTACCTTTGCCATAGTCGATGAAAAAACATATTTCATCATTTCTTGCATTTCGATATCTTGTATTTGCTTTATTTCTTCTAATAAATAGGAATAAATTAGTAATTGGCGTTTGGTAAAAAGGTCTTCTACGTATGTTGTGTTACTGCTTTTTCCTAATTTTATATTTTTAGGATACCAAAAATCTTTAGACTTTAATTCAGCTATAGCCTCATTTTCTGAAAGTTTTGCGTAATTATCTATATCATTTTTTGCTTTAAGTTCCAAATCTGAAAAAGTAGTTGCCAATCTATTAGTATCTACTTTTCTACAAGTTTGTTTTGCTAAAAAACAGGCTAAGGGGTTAGTATCTACTATTATTGCTTTTCTTCGTAGCCTCAATGCCTCAATTGCAGTTACACCTGTGCCACCAAAGGGGTCAAGAATAGTATCTCCTTTTTTTGAATAATGCTCTATATAAGCGGCTACTACGTTGTGCGCTTGTTTGGTAAAATAAGGGTGGCTTTTGTAGTGCCACGCCTTTTCTTTTTCAGGTTTGATAGGATAGTTAATTATTTCCATTAGCATTTCTTCTCTCAACAATTTGCGAATGATTTAATGGTTTAGAGCAAGTGCGCGCCCACTCTTCCTCTACAATAAAATATTTTTCTTTGTTTTTCATATTCATACTCAAAGATACAAAAAAGAATGGAGCGCGCAATTTTTCTTGGATTTTTGGAAGGAAAGAGGGAAATAATTTGAGCGGGACATAGGCAAATTTTATAAGTTAGCTCAAGGAGTTCCTCTGAAGTTGCTTACATAGTTCTGCTCAATGGCAAAACTAAAAATATACATGATTCTGTGCGGTGTAGCGATGTCGCTACTTTATTAGTGAATTTTAACGTAAAATTTTAACAATTTTTATAGCCAATACCTCATATCATGTCATAATATTTTATCTACTTTGGGAACTAAATCTTTGATTTAGACATCTCAACCCTTCATCTATATAAAAATATGTCAGAAAATCCCATGTCAGCGCAAAACGAGAAGGAAAACGAAGGA
>JALOMS010000062.1 GCA_025455345.1 Thermoflexibacter sp.
AGAGAAAAATACCTTTCCATGATTATTTACATAACGCACCCTAAACTTATTCACCCCAGAGTGCAAAGCCACCTCTTCAGCATAAGGATTGCTACTTGTGTTCCCCTTCGCATTAACCACCTTTACCGTAGTCCAAGAATCATGCTTAAAAGCCTCTACAAAATACACCCCATGCTTCTGCTCACCCTTTCCAATCCAGTTCAAATTATTCTTAGCCATCTCTAAAGCAGAAAAATGAAACTCCTGATTTTTACGCAATACATTCGCATTCATCAACTTAGGCTCGCACACTTCAGTATGTACAATTTTGATAGTAACATTTGTTTCCACCAACAAATGCGACAAATCCACATCAATCGCACTTGACTTAGGCGCAGAAAACCTCACCCCATTGACATAAAACTCAGCGATACAAAAATCTTGGTCATCATTGTGAGGATTGTGAAGATACAAATTTTTACCATTATAAGTACCTTTGATAACAAACTCAGCCGCATTAGCCAAGTTTACGATGGTAAGACCACAAATAAAAGCGAGAATGAATTTTACAATATTTTTCATAGTAATAAGCGATTAAGATTTAATTCAAAAAGTTTAAAAGTGATTGTCAAAGATTATTGAATGATTGACGATACAAAGATACAGCATAAAAAGTATAAAAATCAAGTATTTTGCAAAATAATTTACAAAAACTTCAATAAATTACATACATGATAAAAGATGAATAGTAGCGTATTAGCAAAGTACAAGAGTGTTCTTGGAAAAGTGCAATTGGCATAAAAAATAGGATAAAACGAAGGTAAACATATAAAAATAGCGGTAATAATTGCACAGGAGGTAGAGTAAAAGTACCTATTAGTAATAGATAAGAGAAGTAGGGAGAGGCTTAGGAATAGAGACAAAAGGTGATAAGAGATAAGAAAGTGCATAAATGAATATAAATATTACATGATAAGAAAAAGCAATCAAAGTAAATATTTCAAAAATACAATGAAGTTCTTTGAAAAGTACAATTGGGAGGAGATAAATTTTGAAGAAAATATCAAACTTTGAGAAAGTTTGGTACTTTAGTATATTTTGTATGCTTTGAGATTGCTTAAGAAGCATTAAACCAATAACTTTTATCACAAATAGAGACAATTGTTAAAAAAATTACTGAATTTAGGGTTTATTTCAAAAAAAACAATACTCATTATTTCATAATTATTTAATTATGAGCAAAATAGGTCAATTTTTTGTATTCATTTTATTTACTACGTATCATTTAAACGCACAAGAGTATAAGTTTTGGAATCTGTCTGTAAAGCAAGGATTGTCCAATAATAATGTTACTTGCATACTCCAAGATAGCCAAGGTTTTATGTGGTTTGGCACTGCTGACGGATTGAATAGGTATGACGGCTCTGGCTTCAAAGTTTATAGAAAAAATATAGCAGACACCACAGGGCTACCTGTCAATCATATTAATGCCTTATGTGAAGACGGAAATCACAATCTATGGGTGGCTACCCCCAATGGTCTTTGCAAGTACAATAGGACATTGGACAAATTTGAAATCCTTAAAGAGTTTGATAATTCGCTGATAATCTCCCTTTATGCAGATAACAAAAATAACGTATGGATAGTAGGAGATGATTACGTTTCTATGCTCAACCAGAAGACACAACAATGGGAGCATTTCTATCATTTATTCCCCAAAGGTCATTATTTCGGTGCTATCACACAAACCTCTGAGGAAGATTTTTGGATAGGGAGCAATGAAGCTGGACTTTATCACTTCCACTACCCAACTCGGAAAGTAGAAGTATTTGAACACGACCCTCAAAATAGCAATAGCCTTACACACAATTCTATCTATCGCCTTGGATTTGATGGCAAACATACCCTTTGGATAGCCACCTTTCAGAGAGGAGTTAGCAAATATGATTTACAATCCAAGCAGTTTACCAATTTTGAAGCAATCCCCAATCAAAAAAATACTCTTTTATCTAACACAGTAAGAGATATTTGCAAAGATGGGCGATATATATTATTTGGTTTGGAGAACGGAGGTATCAATAGTTATGACACACAAACTGGTCATTTTACTTATTTTGTACATGACAATAATAACCCCAATAGCCTTGCAGATAACTCTGTATGGGCTATTTATAAAGATAGGCAAGAACGTATTTGGGTAGGGACTTTTTCAGGGGGAATAAGTGTAGCAGACAAATATCAGCACAAATTTGGTGAATTGCAGATAGATTTGCCCAACAAAACGGTCAATGCCGTCTTGCAAGACAGCAAGAACCGACTTTGGATTGGTACAGAAAAGGGAGTAGTCCTCAAAGACAAAGATAAGATAGTCCATTATGAACATGAAGCAACTAATCCAAAAAGTTTGAGTGCAAACCCTGTACTACGAGTTTATGAAGACAGCCTGCACCAGATTTGGCTTGGCACTTGGTCAGGAGGAGTCAATTTGTATGATGAAAAAGCAAAGACCTTTAAGCGATTTATTCACCCACAAAAAAATATTGTTGGTAATGTCAATAACAATCATGTTTTTGCTCTTTCTGAACTCACAAAACAAGTAATGCTTGTAGGGAGCTTTGGAGGGCTAAATACACTCAATGTCAAAGAAAATACATGGAGCAAGTTTGTTGATGACTCGTTAGTGATTTATATAAATGATGTACTGCGAGATAAAAATCAAAATTGGTGGGTTGCGACAGAAATAGGGCTACATTCCATTGAAGCAAATACGCAAAAGCTACACACTTACCTATACAACCCTCAAGATACGAACTCCATCATTAGCAATTCTGTATATTGCATTTTAGAAGACAGCCGACAAAGGCTTTGGTTGGGTACACGCGAAGGACTTTGCCTAATGACTGCACAGGGCAAGTTCAAGCGATATACTACGGCTAACGGATTGCCCAATGACTTTATCAATGCCATAGTTGAGGACGCAAAGGGATACTTTTGGATTACTACCAATAATGGATTATCAAAATTTGATGAAAAAACTCAATCCTTTCAAAATTATTCTGAAAGCGATGGACTATTGAGCAAGCAATTTAAGAAAAATGCAATTGCCAAGACAAAGGAAGGATACATCTTGATAGGGGGAAGCAATGGGATAAACGTCTTCTACCCTGATAGTGTCAAAAAAAATCCCTTTTTACCTTCTGTTGTCCTGACTGACTTCAAGGTTTTTAATAAGTCAGTAGCGATTCATGCTCCTGATTCTATTCTAAAACAACACATTAGCCAAACAAAGGAAATTATTTTAAGTCATCAATATTCTGTATTTTCTTTTGATTTTGTAGCTTTGAATTTTACCCAAAGTGAGAAAAATCAATATGCTTATCGCTTAGAGCCTTTTGAAAAAGAGTGGAATTATGTTGGGAATCAAAGAAATACGACTTATACGAACTTAGACGCAGGAACTTACACATTCAAGGTAAAAGCAAGCAACAATGATGGACTTTGGAATGAAGAAGGTACGAGTGTAAAAATTGTTATTTTGCCGCCTTGGTGGGCTACGCTATGGTTTAGACTGTTAGTGATATGCTTAATTATAGGAAGTACAGTGGGTTATTATAAGTGGAGAACCAATTTTTTGAAGAAACGAAACCAAGAATTGGAGCGAAAGGTAACTCAAAGAACTACTGATTTGAAAGAAGCCAATGAAGAACTCAAACAACAAAAAGAGGAATTAAGGCAACAATCAAATAGTTTAGAAGAAGCTAACTACCTCAAAGACAAGCTATTTTCTATCATTGGGCATGATTTGCGAAGCCCGCTTAATACGCTGAAAGGAATTGTAATGCTATTACAGCAAGACAATATTTCACCAGAGGAATTTAAAGAATTGGCTGTAAAACTTACCAAAAATGTTTCTTATGCCTCTGATTTATTGAATAACTTGTTGTACTGGGCAAAAAATCAAATGCAATTAGGGTCAATTGTTTATGAAGAGGTATTTGATGTGAGAGAAATTGCACAAAGTCAGATAGAACTTTTTGAAAAACACGCAAGGGATAAAAATATTATTTTGGAAAACTTAATCCCTAACGTAACATTGGTAATGGCAGATAAAAACATGATAGACTTGGTATTGAGGAACTTAGTTTCTAATGCTATAAAATTTTGTAAATCAAAGGATAATATTCAGATTGACTCCAAAATTTTACAGCAGTTCGTCCAAGTCAGTGTCATAGATTCTGGGATAGGAATTGCACCAGAAAATCAGAAAAGACTATTTGATAATTATAGTTTTTCTACACAAGGCACAGCCAATGAAAAAGGAACGGGCTTGGGTTTGGTTTTATGCAAGGAATTTGTAGAGAAAAACGGTGGTAAAATTTGGGTAGAAAGTGAGATAGGCAAGGGAAGCACATTTCACTTTACTTTGCCTATGAATCAAGTATATTAGTGGGTATAAAAGTAAATAAAAATAAATGAGAAAGAGGATTAACCATATTTTATTTGGTAATACAGAAAAAACTTTTGAAGAAAGAATATTTATTTATGCTAATTTGATAAGTATCGTTGTCAGTTTTTTGGCAATTTTTATCAATATAGCGAATCAGATATTTTTACCTGTCAATATTTTTATTGGCATTGCGTTGATTGGTTATTTCTCCCTTATATTATATACCCGCAATCATTCATTGCACACTTTGTCTTTTGTGATTTATCTTTTTCTTACACTCATTATCTTGGGGATTTCTTGGTTTCAAGGGGGAGGCTTGGACAGTCCTACGATTGCTTATTATTTTTTAGCCATGCTTGTCATTATTTTCTTGAGTAACCAAAACAACCAAGTATGGTCTGGGACTTTGATTTTTTTAGCTCTAATTATTAATATCTTTATTGAATATTATTATCCTCAATTAATCAATCGCTATCCTGACTATTTAACAGAATTTTATGACCTTACCTCAAGTTACATAGTTACGCTTTTTTTTGCAGGTCTTTTGGTTTACGTATTTAAGAGAAATTACAATAGGGAAAGAGAAAATGTACAACTAAAAAACCAAGAACTAATCAAACTAACGCAGGAGATTAAAGAGCAAAATGAGCAGTTAGCCTTGGCAAATAAGACCAAAGATAAGCTATTTTCTATTATAGCGCATGACCTTCGCAATCCTGTGGCGGCTCTAAGAAATACCATAGACATTTTAGACCCTGCGATTCTTAACTCCGAGGAGTTGGAGTTTATTAAAGAAGAGCTAAGTAAGCAGTTTGGTAGTATGGATTTTACCCTTACTAACCTACTCATTTGGGCAAAAAGCCAGCTCAAAGGAGAACAATTCCAAAAAGAAAGAATAAATCTAAAAAAAATAACAGAACAAGTTACTGAACTGTTTGCTCCAGACTTGTTCAATAAGGAAATCAAAGTCGAAAACAAAATCTCACCAGATACTGCTGTTTTTGCTGACTCCAATCATTTACAATTTGTATTGAGAAACGTGATAAACAATGCAATCAAGTTTTCTACCCACAATGATATTATTACTTTGTACCATGATGTACAAGACAAATATGTCATTATCAGCATACAAGACCAAGGAGTTGGTATCAGTAAGGAAAAACAAACAAAGTTATTTAATATACATACCAATTATAGTACAAACGGTACAGAAGGAGAAAAAGGTACAGGATTAGGGCTAATTTTGTGCAAAGAATTTATAGAAAAAAATGATGGAGAAATTTGGGTGGAAAGCCAAGAAGGACAAGGAAGCACATTTTTTTTGTCTTTACCAAAAGCATAAGATTTAAACTTTTTTTGTTTTTTAATGTTTCTTTTAATAATTTTGAAAATACTACATTCACCATATTATTGGGAAATTAGCTTATTACTTTTACACTATTAATTTACTTTGCGTTCTACTTACCAATCCATATTAACCTTATTGGCTACGATTGCATATTTAGGAGTTTCTTTGCCTATCTTAGGAAAAGAAATGAAAGATATTGTTACCATCAAGGATAAAAATGAATTACTGCTAATAGGGAAAAAAACGTTTTTTTTAGAAGACAAACATGGAATACTAACCTTTGATGAGATACAATCTCCGCTCATCCAAGCCCAATTCCAATTATCCGATAGAGATGCCTTTACTCGTCCTGTAACCAAGTCTGCTTTTTGGTTCAAAATCCAAGTTCAAAATCAATGCGAAGAAGATATTTGGTTGGAAGTAGGAACTACCTTAGTTTGGTATATAGATTTTTATAAGCCAGATAGCTTAGGTCATTACCAATTATACGAAACAGGCACTTTCCGACCCAAAAACAATAAATTTTATGATGTTAATTGGTTTTGGCTACCTCTAAACAAAGCCCATGATACCCAAACAAAGACCTATTATCTAAAGATTTGGACTAAGGGCGGCGCATACGAAGCTCCATTGAGCGTTGGTACGATTCGCTCGCTCATGCACAAAAAAGGTATCAATGATTATATTGTTGCTGGTTTTGTGGGACTTATGTCTATTATGCTCATTTACAATGGCTTTTTGTATTTCTCTACCAAAGAACGGATTTATAGCATTTATTCAGGATATGTTTTTGCTAATATATTGCTTATCAGTTACTTAAATGGCTATCCTGTTATCCAAGAAATTTTCTTTTTTGTTCCATCTACTTGGTGGAAACAAAATTTTCTGCTTTGGCAAGTGCCAATTACACTTTTTTCGGGTTGGTTCTGTATTTACTACTTAAAACTTCGACGCAACTTTCCTCTTGCATACAAGACAATTATTGCCTTACTATTTCTTTTATGTGTAGCTTATCCTATACTTAATATTTTAGAGGTTTCTTTCGTTGTTTTATTTATTGCTTACCAAATTTCTATAACAACCCTCGCTATTATTGCCCTAATTTCCTCATTTTATCTTGCAAAAAAAGGTTTCAAACAAGCAAGATTTTATGTAGTGGGTTGGACTTTTTACATCATCAGTGCTTTTGTATTTATCGGAGTCATCAACGGTTTTATAGATTATAACCCCTTCACTCGTAATGCAATATGTTTTGGTGTTGCTTTGGAAATATGTATGTTTTCTTTGGCATTGGGCGATAGACTCAATCTTATCCGCAAAGAAAAACAAGAAATTCTTTTGGAAAACTTACACTTAGTCAGGGAGCAAAGAAATACCTTAGAAGAAAAAGTCATTTCCAGGACAGCAGAAATAGAGAAAAGTAAAGAGGAACTTAGAACCCAATCAGAACAACTACAAAATGCGCTACATAGCTTAGAATTGCAAGCCATAGATTTGGCAAAAAGCAATGCTACCAAAGACAAGTTATTTTCTATCATTGCCCATGACATTAGGAGTCCGTTAAGTAGCATTTATTCTGTCATAGAACTCATACGTAATCAAGAGTTTAACCAAGAAACCCAAGAAGAAGTCCTCTCTGATGCCAGCAAGCAGATTCACCTTATTTTTAACTTTGTAGATGACTTATTGCTTTGGTCTAAAAGTCAGATGGAGAATTTTGTTTTGCAATCCAATCCTATCTACATCAAAGAAATAGTAGATGAGGTTACTCCTTTGTTAAATCTCAATGCTAAAAATCATCATGTAAGTATAGAAAATCAGATACCTGAAAATCTGCAATGCCAAGCAGACCTACCAACTGTAAAAATAGTGCTTAATAACTTGATAAAAAATGCACTTAATGCCTCCAAAGACGGTGGTAGCGTGATAATTCAAGGTAGAAAAATGGAAAATTCTTTTGTAGAAATCAGTATTATAGATAGTGGGATAGGCATAACAAAAGAAAAATTGAGCAATCTTTTTAATCCAACCCTGAATAATAATCGGGCAGGAGGCATTGGGCTATTGTTATGCAAAGACTTTATTGAGAAGAATGGGGGACAGATTGCTGTGGAAAGTCAAGAAGGACAAGGGAGTAGGTTTCTTTTTACCCTGCCTCAATAAAAGTAATATCTAATATCTTAACTATCTGTTTTATAATAATTCTGGTCTATACTCGAAGTGCATGGTGTCATAGTGATACCACTTGCCACCCCAGATAAATCCATATTTTTCAAAAATCTCTACTATTTCCATAGGAATCTGATTGCGATATTTCAGCACAATATTCTCGTCTGTTGTACGACTATCCCATTGCCAATAGTTCGAGTAGGTAAGGTTTATATCTATGGTCATACCAAAACTGTGCATACTAAGTCGATTCGTCCCACTAATATTTCGCCAACTAAATGTTCCACCTATTTTTTGCAAATACTTGGTAAGGTGAGGTTTTTCATCTAATTCTTTGGAGATAGCTTCTAATTTTTTATGAACTTGATTGACCGTAGTAACTCTGAGGGGTAATTGGAGGGTTTTAGGTAGCCAAATAATTTTAGTCAATTTTTCTTGTACCTCTTTTTGAGAATTCCCGTACATTTTCCTAAAAAATATTTCATTACGAATCCTCCCTGGGTCTTGCCCTTTTTGTAGTGGCTCATAATTTCTCCCTTTGGGATAGGGAATTTTCATTTGGTCTTCTATATCAGGAGATTCAAGGATTTCCTGCCAGTTTTTTTCTTTCTTATCATCAAAAATCATTTCTGTACCATCTCTCCATTTCAATACATTGTCTTTACAATACACAAAATGTTCGGGGTATGCTTGGCAGATTTTCTGAAGATGCCTTTCTGTGGCATTATCATCTTGATTGATAGGGAATGAAAACAAAACCAATAGTATAAAAAATATAAACATTCGATTATCAATAAAAAAGTTCAAATTAACAAAGAACCAAACTTGGAAAAGTTTGGTTCTTAGGAGATTATCTCTTTATAAAAAGATAAATAATAATATGAAATAGTATGTAATTTTATTAGTCTTCCGTAGGCATTTCTTCTTCTGGACTTATCTCTGCACCCATAGCTTTTAGCTCGATTTCTGCGGCATCTCTCAAAGAAGTTCTTTGTAACTGCATGAATGATTGTTTTGCTAAGTTCTTATCTCCTATTTTTTTGGCAGAAAGCCCTAAAAGGAAAGAAATATCCGCCGCAGTATTAGGTTCTAATCTCAATCTAAGCGCATTTTGAGCAAAATCTACTGCTTCTTTTAATTTATTCAACTTATAAAGTGCATTGATTTTATTCAATATAGCTTTCGCATCATTAGGGTTTATTTTGAGTGCTTCATCAGATGTACGCAGACAAGCCTCATAGTTTTCTGCTTCCAAATACAACTCTGCTATTTTTTCATAAATACTTTCTCTCTTTGCAGGGTCTGTTTGTGTTTTTACTGCATTTTCATAGTGCGAAATCGTAGAAGCATTGTTTTCCTTGCTTGACATACGCTTGGAAAGCTGAGCGCGCAATACGTGAACTTCTGCCAATTCCTGCTGTATTTTTTCAGCTTGGTCTAAGTATTTTTTGCTTGTTTCATTCTCATGAAATTTGTAATAGGCAATAGAAACTCTATAAAAATATTTTGCGCTGAACTTTTCAGTAGCCGCAAAATACTTTGAACCTTGAGTTTTTTCAAAAGCCGTTTTAGACTTCGCATAATCTCCCAAGTGATAATACGCATAGCCTAACTCAAAGTAATACTTTGCATTGTCTTTGGAACTCTTAATAGACGGATCTACTTCCAAAATAGCGTTTTTAGCTTCTTCATATTTCTTTACCTTGTTGGCAAGGCGTGCAAAATAATAAGCGGCTTTCAAGTCTTTGGGAGAAATCGCTCTTAATTCTTTTGCTTTCTCATAGGCAACTTTCATATTTCCATCTTTGATGTACTTGTTAGTTACCATCATCTTGTATTTGAACTTATTGTTTGGGTCAGGCTCGTGAATAGCGGCTTTATCATAAAACTCTGCCGCTTTGTTGTAATCTCCTTGCTGATAATAAATTTGAGCAAGCAGTACGTATGCAGGAGCAAAGTCATCTTTTAACTTAAGTAAGCTATTCAAAGAATTGATAGAGGACTCATTATCCCTAATTTTGAACTCTGAAATGGCTTTGGCATGCAAATATTTATAATTGCTTGGTTCTCGGCGTAGTGCTTTATTAAACTCATCAATTGCTCTTTGGTGCTGCCCTGTTTTCTGATAATTCATTCCGTCCACATAATGAGAAAGACCGCCATCTGGACTTTGGGCATTTGCTAAGGAAACAATTGCCAAGAAAAAGATGATGAAAGGTAATATTTTTTTCATTGTAAATAGAATATTATAACAAATATAAATCGCAAATAATCAGTATGTTATCAAAATAATTAATATAAAATGATACAAATTGGGGTAGATTTTTTATTTATTTAATGTGAGATGTAACAAATAATGAACATAAAATTAATAAAAAAATTTTGATTTATACTCAATTTGTACATGATTTTTTTGTAATATAGAATCTGCCAAATATTATGCCTTATTTGATACAGAAATGATAAATAACAAAAAAATACCAACTTTAATTATAATTTAAACGTCTAAATTAAATAAACATATATACGATATATTACATGAATTATCTCATATATGTTTATAAATGATAACCTATACAAGATTTTGTTTTAAATTTTTTTTGAAAAGAAAATATCCAAAGGCTACATTATTTATAGGAAGATATGTAATATTTATGGTAATATGTGCAATAAAAAGCGTCTGATAATCGTATAAATAATTGGGATTTAGCAATGGATTACGCCCTAATTATAAAAACTATCAAAAATAGCACAATAGGTGGTATGTTTTTGCTATAATAAAATATAAAATTGATGTAATAAATTGATTATCAATGTTTTATGTTTATTCACTCATAATTTATAACTTATAATTCATAATTGCTTATGACGCAGACAAGAAGATTTCCAATATTCGTTTTTCTATTCTTTTTTTGGGGAACAGATGTCCAATCAAAAACGTTTACCATAGGCAATGGAGATGTCAAAGCCCTCATTGAGGCAATAGTAGAAGCGAGCAAAAATGATGACGAGGACATTATTGTGTTGGCAAAGAATGGTTTATACGAGCTAAAGTCTTCTTACGGGTCTGTGAAAGATGGGGCTAATGACAAGGGTGGAATAGGATTACCAACTATCAAAGGCTCTCTTGTTATCAGAGGGAATGGTGCTACTATTTCGCGTCTTACCTCTGCGGGCAAGTTTAGGATATTTTATACCGCAACAAATGCAAAAATTACCATAGAAAATTTGACAATACAGAATGGTTCTTCGGATACAGAAGGAGCAGGCATTTATCAAGGATACGACGGACAGATTACCTTGAACTCCGTTAAGTTTTTTAATAATACTGCAAGAGGAATGCACGGTGGAGCAGTCTTTTTCAAAAGTAAAAATATCGCCAAAGTGGACAAATGTGAGTTTAAAAACAATCAAGCAAGAGATTATGGGGGGGCTGTATCTTGCTTGTTGTCAGACCTGACGATGACTAACTGTATTTTTGAAAATAACAAAACTACAGCGACGGCTACTTCTACAAAACATTATCCTGAAGGACAAGGAGGAGGGCTACAAATAGATGGTGGGAGGGGCGATAACGGAAAACTTATTATACGAAATTGTAAGTTTACCAACAATCGTGCGCGTGTAGGTGGCGGGGGCATAGGTATTTTCTTGTACAATAATAATTCTCTGGTGGTTGACCAATGTGAACTTAATCAAAACCAAATCACAGAAACCAAAGATTCTGCTTTAGGCGGGGGTATCAGTTATGGAAGTGGAGGTCGTTCCAATAAGGCAGATGGCTATCTTACCAATAAAAATACAGCGAAGGCGGTATTTTCCAATTGCACTTGGTATGCCAATGTATCCTCAAGACAATCAGGTGGTATATTCGTAGGGCGAGCAAGTACCAATGCCGTTCAAATTAATAACTGTACTTTTGCAAATAATGAATCTAAGAACGGAGTAGGAGGAGCAATTGAGAATATGAATGGAAATTTAGAAATTAAAAATTGTACTTTTGCCAATAATATCTCCACAGGTACTGGAGCCGCTATAAGGAACAATAGCAGTAGTGCTAAGGTAAGCGTGAGTAACACTATCTTTAGTAATAATAAAGGAGCAAATAATATCAATCACTATGGAGGTCCTTCAGGAACTTTTGTAGATAAAGGAAATAATTTATATTTTCACGCTACTAATACAGGTACGGGTGGCTTACCTTCTAATGTCAAAAGGGCAGACCCTTTATTAGAGAATTTGGCAAATAACGGTGGTTCTACTAAGACAATGGCTTTGAAAGCAGGAAGTCCAGCTATTGACGCGGGGAACAATTGTACGACAACAGACCAAAGAGGGCAGGCAAGAGTAGGGAAGTGCGATATAGGAGCTTTCGAATTCGTCAAAAAATAAGTGGACTTCATTAGTAAATTTTTTGATTAGAAAATAAAAATATTTATAAAAAATTGATTTTCAGTATTTTAAATTGTTAATTATTTAAATAGATTGTATAGATAAACCTTATTATTGATACTTTAACATATTTTCTTTTGTTATCTTAAAGCTATATAAAATGAAATTTTTAAGCAAATATCTTATTTTGTGTATTATGTCAGTTATTTGTTCTTTAAAAAGCCAAGCGGCTACATTTACTATTGCGAACGGTGATGTGGCTGCCTTAAGAATGGCAATTTTGGAGGCAAGTAAGAATAATGATGAAGATATTATTATCTTAGCAAGCAATGGCTTATACGAACTTACGACGGTTCATGAGTCCGTCATGGACGGAACAGCAGATAAAGGTGGAGTTGGCTTACCTACGGTCAGAGGTACGCTTATCATTAGAGGGAATGGAGCAACTATCCGACGTGCTACGCAACGCAAGAATCACCATAGAAAATCTTACTATCCAAAACGGTCTTTCTGATACAGACGGTGCGGGTATATATCAAGGTTTTGATGGGCGAATTACACTTACTAACGTAAAGTTTTTCAATAATATCTCAGGCGGAATACATGGGGGAGCCGCTTTTTTTAAAACCAATAACGTTGCAGTTATCAACAATTGTGAATTCAAAGGTAATAGTGTGAGAGATTATGGTGGGGGCGTATCTTCTATGCTCTCTGATTTGACAGTTACTAATACAATTTTTGAAGATAATAAAACCACTGCTACCCAAGTCTTTACAGCAAACTATCCAGAAGGGCAAGGAGGCGGACTGCAAGTAGATGGAGGCAAGGGTGATAATGGTAAAATATTAGTAAGAAACTGTAAATTTATCAGTAATAAAGCTGGCGGTGGTGGGGCAGGATTAACCATATTTTTGTATAATAACAATACTTCAGAAGTTAACCAATGTGAATTTAACCAAAATGAATTATTGGGCTTGAATAAT
>JALOMS010000063.1 GCA_025455345.1 Thermoflexibacter sp.
GGTGATAGAGAGAGAAATAGAGATAGGAAAAGAGCAAGCAAGACAAGAGGGAAAGCCAGAAGCAATGTTAGAAAAAATTGCTTTGGGTAAGCTCAATAAATTCTATAAGGACAGCACTTTGTTGAACCAGGAGTTTGTAAAAGACAATACGAAGTCTATCGCCCAGTATTTAGATGGCGTACAAAAAGGTTTGACTGTATCTGCTTTTAAGAGAGTGAGTGTAGGTGCGTAATTCCTTGAAATTCTATACAAAAAATGCTGTCTAAAATTTAATTAGACAGCATTTTTATTTTCAATCAAGGCAAAAATTTCCGCGCTTATAGTTTTTAAAATTAATTTGACGATGCGCCTTAATTTCTTATAATCCTTATTCCGCCACCGCCCATTTGTTTCATTTGCTCATCTACCATTTTTTTGAACTCTTCAGGGGTCATCTTTTTACCCTCTTTAGGGGCTTTGATATCTCCTTTATTGAGTGTTTTGAAATCTATATTGATGGCAGTAGTAACGATTTCGCCATCATTAATATCTACTTGTAAGACTAAGCCCATCAACGAGTTGAAACTTTCTGGACCCGCTGAAACGGGGATTTGTTCTGTGTACCAGACAGTGATATTTTGCTTGCGCTCTTCATTGACAAAAGAGGCTTTTTTACAGGTATAACCGTTGATTTCTTTGGTTTCTTCGCTGAGTTTCCAAGCGTTAGGTTTGAGTTCGCCTTCTATCAAAAACTTTTTGGTCATAAATTCTCTCATTTCCACTTTTTTCTTGTCAGCGTAGTTATAATAAAGTTCATTCTGAGGTGCTGTAAATTTCATTGTTATCCCACCATTATTTATTTCTTCATCATCATCTTCTTCTTCTACATTCTTGTAAAGAGATTCATTCTGATTAAAGAAAAGTTGCATCTTGCTGGTGCGAAATTCGGGAATCATTGACTTCATTTCCTGTTGGTCTGCGGGCAAACGTCTATGTAAGTTGAATTTGACCTCATAAGTAACTATGCCTTCTGTTTTTTGTGCAAAGGCTACCGCACTAAACAGCGTAAGGATTAATAAAAAAATCTTTTTCATTATTGTAAAAATTAAATGATTAAACGTAAGCAAATATACTTGGTACTTGCTTCAGATGAGGTTAATAAAACTTGAATTGCTGTTAATAGACGTTAAATAGGCAATTTAGCCTTAACTATACATTGACGTGCCTTTCTGCATGATAAGAGGAGCGCACCAAAGCACCCGATTCTACGTATTTTAATCCGCGCTTTAATCCTTCTGTTTTATAAAAGGCAAATTTGTCAGGGTGTATATATTCTACTACTTCTAAGTGCATTTTTGTTGGTTGGAGGTATTGCCCAAGCGTAAGCACGTCAAGCCCATGAGCTACTAAATCTTCCATAGCCTCAAACACTTCTTCATCAGTTTCTCCTAAACCAAGCATAATGCCTGATTTAGTGCGCTTGCCGTATTCTTTCGTTCTTTGAATCTGCTCCAAACTGCGTTCATATTTTGCCTGCGGTCTTACTCTCCTATACAGGCGTTTGACCGTTTCCATATTATGAGAAACGACCTCTTGTCCAGCAGAAATCATGCGATATAAGGCTTCCCAATTCCCTTTGACATCTGGAATGAGCGTTTCTATGGTGGTATGAGGATTAAGTTTCTTGATTTCAATTATGGTTTGATACCATATTTCTGCTCCCCTATCTTTAAGTTCATCTCTATTGACAGAGGTAATCACTGCGTGTTTTACACCCATCAGTTGGATAGCCTCAGCTACTCTGCGGGGTTCGTCAGTATCATACTCTTGAGGTCTGCCTGTTGCTACTGCACAAAAAGTACAACTGCGTGTGCAAACATTTCCTAAAATCATAAATGTTGCGGTGCCAGCCCCCCAACATTCGCCCATGTTTGGACAGTTTCCACTTTGGCAAATAGTATGTAGCTTATATTCATCTACAATCTTCCTAACTTTGGTAAAGTTCTCTCCTACAGGAAGTTTAACCCTGAGCCAATGAGGCTTACGATTAAGAGGTGTTTTATCTTCCAAAATTTTGGTGTTGTCTGAAGTATTTTCTATGACTGGTAGTTCTATCATTTTATATAATAATCAATTTATGAGCTTTTTGAAGTATGAGTTTTGAGTTATACAAATAAGCAGATACTATTAAGTAATTGATTATTAGCATTCTACATTAATTCACAACTAATAATTCATAATGTATAACTCATAACTATTCCCTATTTCCTGCTCCCGTAGAATAGTATTACGTAAGCAGATAAAAAGTTAGACCGATTTTCTGATAATGGCATAATTATTACCTTGTTAGCTAAAAAATCAGCCGCAAATCCTAATTCAAATCCTGTAACATTGTTTTTGAAGCTACCAAACTCAAAGTTGATAGCCGCACGTAGAGTTCCGCCAATTGCGAACTTGGCTTGCCCCAAGCCTGCAAATATCCCCGGAGAACCTACAATATTTTCAAATAATGTGTGATTGGTTGGATTATACTGCTCGGTTCTCTGTACGCGATTATCGTATCTATACTCAATAAAATAGGGAACTATTAATCCCAAAGCAGGTCCTACGGAAAAGTGAGTATTGATTTGTACGCCTTGTTCGGCTTCTTTCCTAAATAGAATCAACTCTCTGCCATAAGTAGGACGAATCATAAAAAGTGCGTTTTGCTTACCCGGAATAAAAGTTTGCCCTGATAAGCGACTGGTAGAGCGTTGTTCTTTGGGATGGCGAATATTAACCATTTCTACGCCAAAGTAATGATACATACGCGCATTAATTGCTCTGGTATGCCTTACAGTAATTCCACCTATCAAACCTGCATTTGTATTGAAGTTAATACCGTATGTAGTTTCATGCTTATACAATACATCATTCATAACATTGCGGTTTTGGGCATAGAGGTTCTGTACCCAAATCAATATTATTGAAATCAAAATTATTTTTTTCACTTCTTATGATAGTTAAAAAACGACTAATTCTATTATTTATCTCAAAACCAAAGCGCAATCTTACAGATTGATAACAATACTCTCTGATTACCAATGTGTCTTCGGACTTTCCGCTCTATAAATTACCTACAAGATAACATTAAAATAACTTATTAACTCCGTAAAACACAAAAAAAATTTGCTTTTGTTTCTAATATAACAATCCAAAGTTCGCTTTGTTTGCACATTATCTTATTCAAATCTATCTACTTTTCCACCTTGGCATCTATATAAACTATCTTACCATCATCTTGCACTTGGAAATTGGCATCTAATCTATAACCCTTTGATAGTTTGATTTTGTCAAATCCGACTTCTTGTATTTTGATTTTCAAAGACTTATCTATACTTGTCTTGCGCTCTACTCCTCCCATCGGGTCTCCGTCAGCATAACAAGCAGTTATACCGTTGATATACTCTCCTTTGGGGTTAAAAGAGCAAAGGAAAGTCGCTTTGCGATAAGTATAAAGCGAATCTCTATAATTAAACTCTTCCAAATCACTGATTTCTAAGAGTATAAAATTCTCATTTTGTGCTATCAAAGAAACTCCACCAATTGGTTTGTGTTCATTAATATTAAATTTGTCATGATGTGTCCTTTCCCACATTCCTTCAAACTTTTCAGGAATATTGACAATCTGTTTGCCATGCAGTTGCTCTCTAAGAAAGCGATGATTATCTCCTGACAGTTTGTGTACAGTAGGTAGGCTTGCTAACTGATAAGGCAAGGAAACTATGTCAAAATTTTGAATTAAATCCTTAAAATTTGCATTTTCTATTTCAGCAGGAGTAGAATGAAAAACAAAAGTCGAGTCTCTCAATAATTTTTCTTCTGTGCGTTGGTCATTAGAAGTACATGAAAATAAAAACCAAACAATGAAAGAAGCATAAAAGTATCTCATCATAAAACTTAATTAGTACATATTTTATTCACAAAGATAGTATTTATAAACTAATTTATCAATGTCAAATAATTTAATTACTTGTTTTCCCTTATCATTACTTGCCTAAAATTTATCAAATAGGGTAAAATGTATTGCTGCATAAATAATAAAGTCAATTATTTCTTGTAAAAAAACATATTCTCTTTTACCTTAGATACAAATTTTCTTTCTAAAGGTATGATTTTTTTTCATAAATGAAATAAGCCTAACTAAAATAGAGTTATATAGTATAAACTTAATAATATGACAGATATTCAAGATTCACCATACAAACTCTTTGTTATAGAGGATAATAGAACAGAAGGAATGCTATTACAACTTGCCTTAGCTGAGATAGAAAATTTGGAAATTAAAACTTTCCCTAATGGGAAAAGTATGTTGGAGAGACTTCACGAAAATCCCGTTATTGTCATTGTAGATTTGATATTGCCTGACATGAGTGGATTAGACCTTATCAAACACATCAAAAAGTATAATGACAATATTAGAATTGTAGTAGTTTCTGCACAAAGAAGTATCGATGTTATTGCAGATTTGCAAGCAGAAGGCATCTTCAACTATCTCATTAAGAGCGAAGCGTGTTTGAATTACTTGCACAATGTCATCGAGGACTTACTGATTATTATACAACACAAAACGCAGGTACTTCAATGATTAAAAAAGTAGCAGTGATTGGGGGGTCTGCGGGTAGCATTAGAGTAACAAAAACCATATTAGAAAATCTCAAAATACCCGAACAAAGTGCAGTATTGATTTGCTTACACCGTTTGCAAAGCGACAACACTACGGGATTGAGAGATGTTCTCCAATACTCCACCCAAATACCTATCATAGAACCCAATCATAGAGAAGCCATACAGGGGGGCAATATTTACCTTGCCCCCGCTAACTACCATTTGGTGATAGAACCTGATTTGTGTTTCAATTTGTCCTCAAGCCCTTTGGTGCAGTATTCGCGCCCTTCTATTGATGTACTTTTTTTGTCCGCTTCTGAGGTTTTCCAAGAAAATATGGTAGGCGTTTTACTAACAGGTGCAAACAAAGATGGTGCTTTTGGCATGAAATCCATTAGAATCAATGGCGGTATGACAATCGTCCAAGACCCCACTGACTGTTTCATAGATACTATGCCCAAGGCGGCAATGTCTATTACTGCCATAGACCATATTCTTGATACAAACAATATTTGTAATCAACTAAATGATTATTTCAAAGATATAATGTAATAAAGGTCAGGCTTATACCTATGACTGAACCCGCTATAAGTTCCTGATAACTATGGGCATTTAATGCTAAACGAGCAGAAGCTACCAATCCTGTAAGAAAAACAAAGAATAAGATAGGATATAAGAAATTTTCATTTGGATATAAATACTGCAATCCTAACAGCACTCCAATTCCTCCACTTACACCTGCACTGTGTACACTGACCTTAAAAAAGAAGGTAAGTACCGTAATCAGCCCAACTACTAAGGTAATGCCTAACATTACCCAAGCCATCAAAGGAAAAATATGAGGTTGAGTGTAAAAAAAATGACACATTATCAGATAAAATAAGCTAATAGTCAAAAAAGGAACGACTCTTTCCTTGCGCTCTGTGATTGCAAGAGATGAAATCATATTGAGCTTGTAATAAATATAAATACTCATACTTGGCAATACAAAAGTGAGCAGAAAAATCATGGTCAATAACATAAGTTTTTGCTCAGGTTTGTAAGAAATAAGAGATGGCGCAAAAAAGAAAATAATTGAAAATACATAAGTGGGTATCAAAGCTGGGTGGAAAATATAGGAAATAACTTTTGCAAGTGTTTGGTGCATAATTTACGCTTCTGCTTGGGTCGAATTATTTATGGTAAATATATTGGCTCTTTCTGGCTCCTGCTCTATCAGACGTGCTATTTCTTCTTGAATCTGGTCTAATGTATAGCTCTCGTCAAAGCGAATCGGAGGTTTGAATTTGACGGAAAGCGTAGTCCCTCTTTTCTTAAATTTTAAGCCTTTTTTGTCAAATGCACGGCGAAAACCATTGATAACCACAGGGACAACAATGGGATTTAACTCTTTGATAAGATGAGCTACTCCCTTGCGTACAGGAGCATACGGCTTAGTAGTGCCTTGGGGGAAGTTTACTACCCACCCATACTCCAATGCTTTTTGGATTTTGTCTGGAGCCTGCCTATCCGCACCCCTCTGTACATCTTGCCCTTTGGTTCTCCAAGAACGCTTTACGGTAACTGCGCCTGTATAAGAGAAAATTCTTGGAATAAGTCCACTATCTTTCATGGTTTCCTCTGCGGCTACATAATACGAATTGGCGCGCGGAAGTAGGAAATAAAGAGGATATTTGACTGTATTGCGAAAACGCCATTTAACACTACAAAATATATGATAGAGAGCCATAACATCTGCATAATAGGTTTGGTGATTAGAAATAAACATGACATTCCTATCGGGCAAGTCCATCAGATATTCTGTACCTTCTATTTTTAACTTATTAGTAATATTGAACCTACTATAAGTAACAACTGCCAACATTCCTATCAATGCTCTTTTCAAAAGAACAAAATTGCCAAACGGGTCTATCCGTATCAATCTGAGCTTTGGTAGCTTTAGTTTGTTCAAACTTGGAATTTTCATGTCTTATTTTAGTTCAATTATTTTGAGAATTAGGCAATTATCAATGATATATTTTTTTATCAAGAAAATTTGCCCAAAAATATAAAAATTAACCAAATATTAATTATTTCTTCACATAAAATTGATACTTGTACATAATTGTTTCGCTTTTACCTTCTTCTAATTTTATATTCCATTCTACGTTCGTGGAGGGATTATACTGATAGCTATTGGTATTTACCAATTTTTTCGTTTCCCATGCGATAGTAGAGTTCAATGCCTCCCCATAAAAACTGCGTTTGATTTTGAGGTCTATTTTAGTATTTTTAAAACTTTTGACCTCTATGCTTGCTTCTACGGTTACCAAATCATAAAAATAGCCATCTTTTTGTTTGATATTTACTTTGCGCTCTACTTCTTTTTCGCTATCTTTGACAGATATATCTGGGACTACACTCAAAGGTATTTTGGCTTTGCCTCCTACGGGTGTATAATTAAGTTTGTCTTGTCCAATGGGTTGGGCTACTCCGTCCACAGGTTTTGTCAATAAAACTGTTCCCGTAGTCCAAGGTAACTTCGAATCATTTTTGATATTAATAGAATGATGAACTAAATTGTTATTATTGATGGTAGAGTTTTCATTTTCATTCGTATAGCTACTTGTATTATTGGTTTTGATTTCTACCTCGTAGAGATGTTCGTAGCTTAGACTATGCTGAAGAATATCTTGGAACATACGCCCTTTCTTTTTTAATGTAATATTTTTAAGTTGATAAAAGAAGAAGTCTTCTGCTTGTTTGCCTTCTATTTCTGCGATGGTTAGCTCGTCTATATCTCCTATATCTTGGGTATTCATATAATTAGAAAAAGACTGGGTAGTGATGTCTGCCCTACCTACGGGTCTATTGCTCCCGCCATAAAACTGATTGCTGTAACGGTTGAGTTGTACAAGAAAATTGGCAACGTCTTCTGTCGATATCAAGGGAGATTGTAGGTAGGTATAAGCGAAATTAGGAACGCCTACCACCAAATTCATATTCGCATTTTCTATATCTTCCAAATCATTCATCAGAGTAGCTCTTAGAATAATTTTTGCTTGGTTCTCGCTGACAAGGTCTATATGATAGCTTGGCACCCATGAAATTCCCTTGGCTAAGTACATGATTTGTAAGGCTTGAGTATTGGTCTTTTTAGCAAATTCCAATTTGATAATTTTCTTATTTTCTTTCTTTTCTATGGTAGTGGCTGGTTTATCCGCAAACTCAATAGCCTGACAGCTATTGAGATTATTGGTATAATATTTCCCTGAATTTGTCTTGATAATCAGCATATTATTAATTACACTCTCCAATGTGCCTTCTACACTTGTATTGCCAAAGATGAAGATGCCTTTTTTGTTGATATTAGTTTTGAGTAGGTCTTCGATATTGGCTATATTTACATTAGTAAGTAGTTCCTCTGTAAAGCTACTAATCTGTTTGATTTGATTGTTTTCTGCTACAAACCAGAGTGTGCCAAAAGTAGCTTCTGGCAATTCTTTAAGCATAAAAACGCCCTCTTCTGCATTAATTTGTTTTTTTTTGACTAAAAATGCCGTTCCATTTTTAAAAATGGCTATATCATTTTGTTGGGCAAGAGCTGTATTCATATAAAAAGTTGATACTAAGACTACTATCCATAATTTCTTCATCATTACATAATTTTTATGTAGTTAAAGGTAGTAATTTTTTCTAAACATGAAGGTGTTTTTGAGAAAATATCCAAATTTGCTACTTTTGAGGGAAAAATCTTTATTTTAAAAATATGATAACCGAAAAAGACGAGAACAAATTGCGTAATATCATTATCATCGGAGACAGGGTACTTATTAAACCCAAATCACCTTCTGAGAAAACCAAAAGTGGTTTATTCTTACCACCCAGCGTCCAAGAACAAGAAAAAATACAAAGTGGTTATGTGATGAAGGTTGGTCCTGGTTATGCTTTACCCGCAGATGATTTTGATGAGGTCTGGAAAAAAGATGAAGAAAAGGTAAAATATATACCTTTGCAAGCACGAGAAGGCGATTTGGCGATTTTCTTGCAAAAATCTGTCTATGAAATTATGTACAAGGACGAACAATACTACATTGTTCCCCAGCAAGCTATCCTTATGCTGGAGCGAGACCCTGATTTATTTGACTAAAATTATCCACTAACATATAAACATAAAAAATGAAAAAAACACCTTTACTACTGATTTTGAGCTTCTTTTTTGGAGCTTTTTGCGCGATTATTCACCCTATTACAGCCCAAAATACTTACTTTTTTCCAAAAGAAAATAAGTTTAATGTAGCTATTCCTACACCTGAACAGTTCTTGGGTTATCCGATTGGTTCTCATCATACAAGGTATGATATGATGATAGCTTATTTGCAAGAACTCGACCGACTATCCGAAAGAGTTACTTCTGAAATCGTAGGAAAAACGTATGAAAATCGCCCCCAAATCTTATTGACCATTACATCTCCTCAGAATCATGCTCGTTTAGAAGAAATCCGCAAGATTCATTTGCAAAGGGCAACGCAAAATGTAGGAGATAATGAGCCAATGGTGATTCACTTGGGCTACAATGTACACGGCAATGAGCCTTCGGGTGGTGAAGCGGCACTGCTTACCGCTTACTATTTGACGGCTTCGGAAAGTGAAGAAACACTTAACTGGCTGAATAACATGGTCATTACCCTCGACCCGACTATCAACCCTGACGGACGCGATAGGCACACACATTGGGCAAATATGCACAAGGGAACGCCTATGGTAAGCGACCCTGCGGACAGAGAGCATAACGAAGTATGGCCTGGGGGCAGAACGAATCACTATTGGTTTGACCTGAATAGGGATTGGTTTTTGGGTGTTCACCCCGAAACACGAAACCGCATGAAGAGTTTTCATAAGTGGAAACCCTATGTCAATACCGACCATCATGAAATGGGAACTAACTCCTCTTTTTACTTTGACCCTGGGCTACCCGCCAGCAATAACCCACTCGTTCCCAAAAACTTGTACGAAAATTTGCATATCCGCTTTGCCAAATATTTTGAAAAAGGCATGAACGACATTGGCTCTATGTACTATACCAAAGAGTCTTTTGACAAACTTTACCCTGGCTATGGGTCGAGCTATGTAAACTTTTATGGGGGCATTGGTTTCCTCTTTGAGCAAGCAAGTTCGCGCGGACACTTGCAAGAAACGACTACGATTCCACTTACTTTTGCTTTCACTATCCGCAACCAAGTAAGTGCGACATTGGCAACAGTGCGCGGAAGTATGGGCGAAAGAGTAGAACTGATTAAACACCGCAGAGATTTTTACCGCACCATGCTCGACAATGCCAAAAAATCGCCTATCAAGGGCTATATTTTTGGCGATAGCAAAGACGAAAACCGCACCAATGCCTTTGTAAATATGCTTTTATCGCACGAAGTAGAGTGCTATGAATTGGACAGCGACCAAACCGTAGAGGGCAAAAAATTTGAAAAAGGCAAGGCGCATATCGTTCCTACCGAACAGTTGAACTACATCATGGTACAGTCTGTTTTTGAGAACGTTACCAAATTTGCAGATAGCATTTTCTATGACGCTTCCACTTGGACGCTGGTTCATGCCTTTGCCATGCCTCATGCCGAAGTGAAAACTGCGCTTGCCAAAGGAAAACAAATCACCGAACCCAAAGTAAAATCCCCTGCCAATGTGGAAAAATCCAACTACGCTTATCTCATCGATTGGACAGACTATTACGCACCCAAGGCACTTTATCACCTTGTTAATCAGGGAGCTATTGTCCAAACTGCTTTCAAACCGTTTAGTACAACCGTCAATGGCAAAGAGCGCGCTTACAGTTATGGAACACTGGTAATTCCTGTACAGCAACAAAGAATTTCCGCAGATTCCTTGTTCAATTTAGTTCAAAAAGTAAGCAAAGCGGCAATGGTGGAGGTGCAAACCGTAAGCACAGGCTATAATCTCTCTGGAATAGACTTAGGAAGTAATAATGTTAGGACTGTAAAAAAACCTGAAGCTCTGATGATTATAGGCGCAGGAGTAAATATGTATGAAGCTGGTGAAGTTTGGCACTTGCTTGACCAAAGAATAGGAATGCCCATTACTAAACTGGAAATGAGTAACTTAGGTCGTACTAATCTGAGCCGTTACAATGTTATCGTCATGGTAGGCGCGGGTGGCGCATTCATGGGCGGAGGTTACAACGGCATAGACGAGAACACCAAAAACCGCTTGCGGGCGTGGGTAGCAAGTGGTGGCACGCTTATCACTTGGAAGGGTGCAAGCGAATGGGCTATTAGACAAGGATTGACCAAAGAAAAACTGAAAGAAGATAAAAAAGACGAGAAGGACAAAAAAGAAACCAAAACCACGCGCATAGATTTTGAGAAGGCGGCACCTACCGAAGGCGCAAAAGGCGTAAACGGAGCTATTTTTGAGATAGATTTGGACACTACGCACCCACTTGGCTTTGGCTACACGAACCGCAAATTACCTATTTATCGCAATGGAACGACCATGCTGGAAACAAGCACCAATCCGTACAGCACCATAGGACAATATACTGCCAATCCACGCATTAGTGGCTATATCTCCAATGAGAACTTGAAAAAATTGGGCAATTCTGCGGCTATTTTGGTGAGTGGCGAAGGTGCAGGTCGCATTATTCTTTTCTCTGACAATCCCAATTTCAGAGGTACTTGGTACGGCACTAACAAGCTGTTCCTCAATGCTTTGTTTTTAGGTAGCCTCATAGGTGCGCCAAGTGCAGAGGGAGCGGAAGATTAGTTTTGTCTCCTCAATGGCTAAATACGTTCAAATTGATTGATATACTTCATAAAATCATAGCTAACAAACTGTCTGACGGGGTCAAACTTGTCAGACAGTTTTGATTCATTGCTCCTCTAAATCACGTATTCGCACAAATAATTCTATCTTTGTCTTGTAAATCTCTAATAAGGCGAATATTAGACAGCCCAAGTTTTGTAAGTAAAATAGTTACTTCATTCCCCAAATTTTCATTAATTTCAAAATACACTTTGCCACCCTTTTTAAGCCTTTGCAAAGCAAGTTTAGAAATCTGCTCATAAAAAATCAAAGCATCAGACTTTTCGGGAACAAATAAAGCCTGATGTGGTTCGTAATCAAGCACGTTTTTCTGCATAAAAACCTTTTCAGCATGGGTAATGTAAGGTGGATTACTTACTATAATATCCCAAAAGGGCAAATTTTCTAAGGTTGTTTGGAAAATATCCAATTCATGGAAACAAATCTTTACCTCCAATGATTTAGCGTTCGATTGGGCTACCTGCAAAGCGGTCGTACTAATATCAAGTGCGTGAATATCAGCTTGTTTGAGATATTTGGCAAGAGAAATAGGAATACATCCACTTCCCGTTCCAATGTCCAATACATTTAAAAAATGAAGGTGGCGATTTTCTTGAATAATAAGATGTACCAACTCCTCTGTCTCGGGACGTGGAATCAATACATGAGCATCGACCTTGAATCTTAGACCGTAGAAATAGGCTTCGCCCAAAACATATTGGATAGGTTCGTTTACCATCAACCGCTCCAAAAGCTCATTCAATTGGGCTTCATTGTATCTACTTTCATGTATTTCTATACCCAAAATGAGGTCTTGTTTTCGCAAATTGTAAAGTTTATGGAGTAACAAAAGAGCGATATTTTGAGCTTCTCTCTTTTCATAAACATTGGATAGAACAGAAATAATGTGATTAAAAATTTCCTTGCTATTCATATTTTCTCATCCCTTATTAAAATAAGCCCAATTCCCTTGTAAAGTTTTACCTGCTAAACCCTTAGCCAGCAAACGCATAAATTCTTCTCTTGGAACATTAACTGCGCCCAGACTTTCCAAATGCTCTGTATAAACTTGACAATCAATCAATTCAAAATCAAGTGCTTGCAAATTACTTACCAAAGAAATATAAGCAATCTTCGAGGCATTACTTACTTTCGCAAACATGGACTCACCAAAAAACACTTTTCCCAAAGATATTCCATACAACCCACCTACTAACTCTCCATTTTGCCAAGTTTCCACCGAATGAGCAAAGCCCAACTCGTGTAAATGGGTATATGCTTCCAACATTTCTTCTGTAATCCATGTCCCTGCCTGCCTTTTGCGTCTAATCATCTGACAATTAGTGATAACATCTCGG
>JALOMS010000604.1 GCA_025455345.1 Thermoflexibacter sp.
TTTCTGTTTTCCCATTTTTGTACTTTTTTAAGAGGTAAATTTAAAAATTTTATCTTAACTTGCTGTCCAATTTTTGGGGTACATTATATTTTTATCAGAATTGGGATAAAGATGAGGTAGATTTTTCTAGAAGTTTTGAGTTTTTAGACAAGGAATTGACCGAAATCTATCCAAAATCTGACAATCAAAAACGGTATGCGGACAAATTCCTCCGTTGTTGGTGTTAGAAAAATGTCGTTGCGCTTTTGATTACTGCTATTTTCGGACATTTTTCGACACCAACAACCGCGTGTACTACGAGTTGTGCAAAAATTTAAAAATTTGTTGGTAATTTCTACGCACCAACAACGGAGTAAAGTCGTCCTTATGGAAAAGACTTAATTTTTATCACCTATGAAAGACCTAATAATTTTTTTACATTTCCGAAAAATGAAGAAGAATGAAAACAATAATTAATAAGATTTTTGAAGATATTGTTGAGCAAGGTTTAGGTCAAATAATTGAAAATCTAATCTTTGAAAAATGTGTTTTTAGGTATTGTGATTTCTCAAGAACCCTTGATACAAATTTGATGACAAGGGTGAATAATATCATTTTAAAAAATATAAAACTTGAAAATTGTATGATTGGCGCAGGCTATGTGGAAAATACAATTATTGAAAATTTAAGTTCAAATGAATTATTGCAATGTTGGGGTACATTATTTAACAATGTTGTTTTAAAGGGAAAAATGAGTAGGATTATGTTTACGAATATCATAGATCCATCTGAACCAAAGGGTGAAATTCAACAATCTTACAATCAGTTATTTAGAACCTATTATGAATCGGTAGATATGGCTTTAGATATTTCAGAGGCACATTTTAAAGAATGTAATTTAAGAGGTATTCCAGCGAGGTGCATCAAAAGGGATTCTGATTCTCAAGTAGTGATTACAAGAGAAAAAGCACTTGAATTGAAAAAAGATTGGAATCAGATTGATTTCAGAAAAATATATTTTAAAACATCAATTCAATTATTTTTAGATAGAGGTGATGCGGATTATGTATTAGTTGCACCAAAGTTAGACAAAAGATTTACAGACTTTAAAATAGTGATTGACGAATTAAGAGAAAAGGGATTTGTATATTAGAGAGTTTTAATCAATTCAGGCTTATCAGATAAAATCCGCGAAATCATCACCCGCGTGCAAGGCGTAGTGGACGGTGCCATAGATAGGGTGATAGACTGGATAGTAGCGCAGGCAAATCGCTTGTTTAGAGGAAATAGGGAAGATAATCGTAATCAACAAAATCCGCAGCAGGATGCGCAGGTTACAAGAGGCTTAGAAGCACTCTCCTCTCAAGAACGCCCTTTCCTTGATAGTGGCAAAATCACTGAACAAGAAGCCCAACAAGTAGCCACGAATGTAAAATCACAACATCCAGTTTTTAGAGAATTGCGTGTGGTAGATGGTGGTGATAGTTGGGATTATCAATATGATGCTGGGGAAAGGCATAGAGGAAGGAAGAATACAGCCATTAGCCAAACACCTGAAAGTGGTAGGGTGGTGATTCAAAGAGCATCAAAAAAAATTAAAAATAAAGAAGAAGGTGATAGGAGAGAAAAGGAGGAATTAGATGAGCTAAAATTAAATAACCCAGATGCCAAAGTACAAAAAGAAAGATATTTAAGGGATAAAAACGGAAAAATAGTAAAAGATCCTTTAACAGGTGAAGGTAGAAGAATTGATATTGTTGTTATCGAGAATGATGATGTAAAAGAAGTTATAGAAGTAACAAGCGAAACCGCTGACAAAGCCGAACAAATAGCAAAAGAAAAGAGAATTCGTAAAAAAGGCGGAACATTTATAAGAGATAAAGAAACTCGTGAATTAATAGATATATCAAAAAAATCAACAAAAATTAAAAGAAGAAAATAAATGGAACATTTCATAATTGACCAAGTACAATGGCATACCGAAGTAGAAGGTGATAGAGAACCTACCGAAAAAATACATCGTAGATTTAGAAGTGTAATTATGTTTTTACAAAAACATCAACTGACAAAACGAATTATTCTTAAAGAGAAGGAGGAGATTACAAATGAATTTGCGATTAGCACCGAAGACCTCACCGAAACAGGTTTTGAATTGATGAAATTATGCTACTCAAAATGGCTCAAGCAAGTTGATAAAGGTCTAAGTCCTGAAGATATAACTTTATTTGAGAAAGCTTTGCTAAAGTTGAATAAGCCCTGAGCAGGATGCGCAGGTAACTACTGGTGTACGTGCCTTGCGTGAAATGGACAACACTTACGCCAATGAACCCAGTAAAGCAAATGCAGAGCGAGTAGCTGCCACCGTCAAAGGACAACATCCTGTATTCCAAGAAATCCGTGTGGTAGAAGATGAGAATAGCTTTGACTATCAGTACCGCACCCCTCAAGTACAAACACCAGTCAAGTTAGAAACTGCACCGACCGGGGAGAGGGTGCAGCGGATGGCGAAGAATGATAAACATCACATAGCTACAAATAAAAATAATAAATCCACTGCAAGGGGAGGGCCTTGGACACCTAAATTTAAAGTATTTTTTGAAAATGCAGGCTTAGATATCAACAAGGCATCACAAAACTTGGTTGATGTTACTGATCATTATGGACCTCATCCAGAAGAATATCATCAATATATCTATGATGAATTATTTACAGCAACGCAAGGTCTGATACCAAAGACAAACGAATATAAAGAAGCAGTTATAAATGCATTAGAAGATATTGCGAAAGACGCAGCCACACCCGGGACTCAAGTAAATAAATGGTTAACAGAAAAGTGATAAAAAATGGAATATTTTAGATTATTAGAGGATATGCATTACCCAAATATGTGGTATTTAGGTGATATCATTAATGATGATAACAATTGGAAATATAGTACTCCAGAAAATGATATAAATAGTTCTGACGAATTAGAAATTGAAGTATATCAAGATGGTGTTGAAAAAGACTTTAGTTTGGCTGGGTATGCTGGAGTCCCAGTTGTTAGTGAAAAAATAAAAGAGAGTTTGATTGAGTTTGATGAAATCCAATTTATCCCAGTCAAAATTGTTGGAAAAAATGTCTATTGTGATTATTTTATTTTATATACAAAATATGAAATTGAATGTGTGGATGAAGATAAATCTGAGTATAAAAAGTTTCAGGTAAACGACATTGTAAGACCTGACAAAGTAGGACAATTTAGAGCGTTTTTTAAATTAGTTATTGATACTGAAAAAATTGATGATGTTGATATTTTTAGATTAAGAAGATGTAATGTTGTAATAATAGTAAGTAAAAAAATAAAAGATGTTTTTGAAAAGTTGAATTTAACAGGAGCAACTTTCTTAAAAGTCTGATACCCCGTCTGGCGCAAGCATTAGCGAAGCGGTGCTTGTGCCTATCATTATCGAAAGCATCCTGCTTTCTTGTTTCAGGGAAACAGCAGAGCGTTTGAACTTTGGGGTGTTGGCTAAAAAAATGGGATTGCGTAATTTTACAAAGTGTCGAGTGTGCAGAGGCTTGCTATTTCTGCGAAATAGAAAAGCGGACGCTTTTAAAAATGTTCATCACAAGCACCGCTGCGCTTATGCTTGCGATAGAGGGGTGGAAGTGTAGCTATTATGATTATTTTAGAGCAAATAAAAGGTGGGGCAGGTAATAATGCAGTAGCAATGGGTGTGATTTTGATATGATGTAAATTTTGTGGCTTGTTTGCTTGAATGGGCTAGGCTTTATTTAGAAACTATATTCTTTTGATTTATTTTTATGA
>JALOMS010000605.1 GCA_025455345.1 Thermoflexibacter sp.
TAGATTTTGGGCTTAATTTAGTTTCTACAAAGCTTATGTCCCTAACGGGACTTCCAGTCTGGAACTGAAAAAACGTTTATTTTTGTTGATATACTTAATAATTAGTTAGACGTACTGGCAATGCTTACTTATCAGCCTACCAACCCTATGAAGCATATTGGTAAGTAAGCCTCTTTGTGCTAAAATATGCCTTTATTCTCCATTCTTACCTATTATTCCGCATTATTGCCCGCCCATACACAACCCTAACATTTTTGACCTTATCGTTATTATTCATTTGAAAGTAAAAAAAAACAAAATGAATCTAAATTTTGTATGATTTAATTTTTAGATTTGTGTAAGCAATCTAAGGTTTTGCAATATGCTCAATTACCTCTTTCAATGCTAATCATACCTCTTACTTTTGGGGAATAAAAGAAATAAATACGTAAAAGTTAGGAATACCTAAACAACGAATAGGACAAACAAATGCGCTTTTTTATCTCATTTTTTATTTTGCTTTTTATAGCAGAGATTCATGCTACATATTCTCAACAGCAAAGTGAGATAGATAGTCTTTTGCAGACTCTTAGTAAACATTCCCAAGAGGATACGTTAAAAGTAAGGATACTGAATCAGCTCTGCTGGAAAAATAGGAATAATGATTTTGTATCTGCCATTGCTTTTGGCAAACAAGGATTAGAATTAGCTCAAAATATAGATGACTACTATGGACAGGCAGAGGTATTGAATTTTATGGGCGTGGTCTATCGGAATATGGGCGATTATATAGATGCGACCCAGCGTTTTTTTGAAGCACTCAAAATCTCTGAAAAGCACAATCTTACCCAACAAATCGCCTATTCTAACAACAATATTGGTGATATTCTCAAAGCCCAAAAAAAATACCAAGATGCCCTACCCTACTCCCAAAAAGCCTTAGAAATATTCCAAACTCTTAAAGATGAGCGCGGTATGGGTTATGCGTATGTACGCTTGGGAGAGATTTTCCAAAGTCTCAAAAAATACGACGAAGCGATTGATAACTTCCAAAAATCATTGACCATCAGAATAAAACTTCAGGACAATTCTACCTTGATTACTTCCTACAACAGAATAGGTACGGTTCACGCTTCTAAAAAAGAATACAAAAAAGCATTAGAGTTTTATCAGAAAGGTTTGGATTTGAGCAAGCAGTTAGGAGATAAAAGAGCTACTGCGGGCTGTTTGGACAATATCGCATGGGTACATGTCAGCCTCAATGACTTTAGTAAAGCAGAAGAATATTCGCTACAATCTCTCTCCATTGCCAAGAGCATTAATGCTAAAGTAGATGAAAAAAATGCTTTTTTGACTCTTGCGCTATTATACGATAAGCAATCAAAAGTAGGTCTTGCGTATGATTTTTATAAAAAATACGTAATTCTTAGCGACTCCATTGATAATATAGAAAAGGCTACCCAATTAGCCAAGATGCAAGCCGTCTATGATACTAAGAAGAAAGAACAAGAAAATGAATTGCTTAGAAAAGAAAATGAACTCAATGCCAGAGATGCGCGATTAAAAAACTTGATTATCTTATTGGTCAGTATTGCTTTTCTACTGACTTTGGGCATGATTTATTTCGTTTATCAAAGCCGTCAAAAGCAAGTACGCCTAAACAATACGCTCGCCAATCAAAAAGAAGAAATAGAATCACAAAGAGATACTTTGGTCAAACTCAATGAGGAAGTCGAGAAGAAAAATGAGGAAATTATTCGCAAGAAAAACAAATTAGAAAAAAACATAGAAATACTTTCCAAACTTTCCACCAGTAAAGCGATGGCAGACGGGGATTGGCAGGTATTGAGCAAGCAAATTACTAAGTCCGTGATAGAAGCATTAGAAGTAGATATTTGCCAATTGTGGTATTACAATTTCAAGGAAAACAACTTTTATTGTCTAAACCAAGATACCCTCATCACACAGCAAAATATAAACTTTGATATTTTGCCTGTGGCAGATGTTCCTATATTTTTTCAGGTCTTACAAAATCAAAATCATTTGCTTATCAATGATATTCACCATCATAGCTTAGATGAAAAAACCAAGGCATATATTTTCAAAGAGGGGGTACAATCTGCCATTATATTCCCTTGTGTTTTAAGCCAAAACCAAAAACTGCTCATTGTTTGTTTTCATCATCAGCCCAAGATTTGGGAATTGGAAGACCTTACCTTCCTAAAGTCTATGAATGACGAGATGTCTATTGCTTACCAAGCCTATAGGCGCAAAGAGGCACAGAAACGCATTGAAAAACAGAATAATGACATTACCGCCAGTATTAACTACGCCAAAAGAATCCAAACAGCCTTCTTACCTTTGGAAGAGGCAATTGCTTCAGTCATTCCTTCTTTTTTCATCTTTTACCAACCCAGAGATATTGTTTCTGGAGATTTTTATTGGTTTGAGCAAAAAGATAACAAAGCTATCTTAGCGGCGGCAGATTGCACAGGTCATGGTGTGCCTGGCGCACTGATGAGCATGATAGGCAATGAAATCCTCAATCAGATAGTCATAGAACGCGGTATCACAGAGGCAGACAAAATCCTCAATGAGCTGAATAAAGGCATACGTACTGCACTCAAACAAGAAATTACTAAAAATGCAGATGGTATGGACATCTCGCTGATAGTCATAGATTATCCAAATAAAATCATGGAATTTGCTGGGGCAAAAAATCCTTTGTATTATATACAAAATCAGGAGTTTAGACAGATTAAGGCAGATGTCTTTTCTATTGGGGGAGAATATACCAAAGGCGAAAAAATATTTACCAAACACCTCATAGATATTTCTGTGCCTACTACTTTTTATATCGGTACTGATGGTTTCCAAGACCAGTTTGGTGGAGAAGCCAATAAGAAGTTTATGGTCAAACACCTTCGCGAACTCTTTTTTACTATTCACGATAAAGACATGAATGAGCAAAAAGATATTCTCCACCACACCATTACGAATTGGATAAGAAAAGGAAAAACAGAACAAACAGATGATATTCTATGGATTGGGGGCAATCTGTTTTAATTTATTTTACTCTTTTCACAAATCTACCCGCTTTTGCGCCTGTATGTTCGCCGTTTTTCAGTACTTGGATTCCATTGACCAATACGTGTATCATTCCTGTTGCATACTGATGCGGTTTGTCAAAGGTAGCATGGTCTTGGATTTTCTCCGCATCAAACATAATAATATCTGCAAAGTAACCTGCTTTTAATGAGCCTCTTTTGCCAATTCTCAGCTTCTCGGCGGAGAGAGAGGTCAGTTTGCGAATAGCCTCTTCCAAAGGAATCACTTTTTCTTCTCTGACGTATCTGCCAAGCAAGCGAGCAAAATTGCCATAAGCACGCGGATGCGTATTGGATTTGAGGAAATTGCCTTCGGGGGCAAGACTTTCCGCATCTGAACCAAAACTCATGTATGGCAAGGTAATTTGTTTTTTCACATTTTCTTCTGACATCATAAAATAAGCAGTTCCTAC
>JALOMS010000606.1 GCA_025455345.1 Thermoflexibacter sp.
TCTGAAAATCTTATTTTTTGACTACTTACTTTTGACACACATTTTCAAACTAAATCAGATAAAATTCAATTCGTCATTTTAATTTATATAAAACTTAAATTTCATGAAATCATCTAAATTTATGTATTTATTCATCACGATTGCTATGATTTCCCTTGCGTGCGGAAAAGCAGTAACGCCGTCCCCACAACCCGAACCAGAGGAATTTATTGTGGGGAATTGGAAACTAAGTAAAATCACTATCAAAGCTGACAAGGAAAGTTATGAAATTCCTGTTGCACCTGCTACACCTATTTCTGCAAAGTTTTCGGCATTAGGCACTTACACCTTCAATGAAAACGGGCAAGACCAAACCGCCAAATGGAAGTGGGTAGAACCCAACAAAAAATTGGAAATTAGTCATACAAACAATACGTCAAGTATCATGGAAATAAGCTCTTCCAGCAAAACGGAGTGGACTTATGTGGCTACGCAAATCGGATTACCAGTAAGTAACTTAACCTCCGAACAGGAAACGGTTATCCAATTTGCAAACTTATTCCTGACCGCACTTGGCAAAAATTGGGAGAAGGAAACCGCAACTGCTAAAAATGTACAAATATTATTCACAATGAAGCCTTTATAACACTATGAAATTATTATTTTATTTTATTCTTATCACCTTTTGCGCTTTAACAAGCAAGCCTATTTCTGCCCAAGATTGGCAATATTTGGGGAAAACACAACCCAAAGAGTCACCTACTTTATTTGCTCCTTATGAGCTATCTACCAATTTTAACGAAAGAGATTTTGCTATTTCTCCTGATGGCAAGGAGATATATTACTCGTTCATCACCTCTGAAAGGTCAGCGGCAATCATGGTCAGAAAATATGAAAATAATAAATGGCAGTTGGCAAAAACTGCTTCATTTTCAGATAATTCGTATAATATAGAGCCTGCATTTTCCCCTGATGGGAAAAAATTGTTTTTTGCTTCCAATCGCAGTTTGGCAGGTGGCGGAACGAAGGATTTTGATATATGGTTTGTGGAGCGCAAGGCAGACGGTACTTGGGGAGAGCCTCAAAACTTAGGCGAACCTGTCAATACCCCTGCGGACGAGTATTATCCCTCTCTTACCAAAGATGGAACTATCTATTACACAGCCAAATACAATGCAGGCATAGGTGGAGAAGACATCTGGCAATCCAAGTGGGTAAATGGGCAATATACAAAGCCCGAAGTGCTTCCGCAAAGTGTAAACTCTGCCAAAGACGAATTTAATGCCTTCATAGACCCCAACGGCAAATACATCTTATTTTCGAGCTTTGGACGAGCAGACGACATGGGGCGTGGGGATTTGTATGTGAGCCTGAAAGACGCAAATGGCGAATGGACAAGGGCAAAACACTTGCAGTGGCTAAACTCAGACCGCTTAGATTACTGCCCTTATGTAAGCCCTGACGGAAAATACTTGTTCTTCACCAGTGAACGCTTTGGGCAGGGGAATACCTCTAATAATCCATTCAAAGTCAATAGTTTATTGAAAAGATTTATTAGTCCTGAAAACGGCAGAGGTGATATTTATTGGGTGGAGATGAGTACGATATTAAAATAAGTAATCGTGCAAATTAAAACGCTCTTTGTGTAAAGTCCCATTAGGGACGTGAGCTTTGTAGAAATCAAGTTAAAGTCCAGAATTTAAGTCCCATAGGGACGACACTAAATGCTTGCTAATTGACAAGTTGCGCCTCTACGAGGCTTTATATTGGTGTGTAATCATGTAGTTTTACAAAACGCAAGTTCCTAACGGAACTGAATACAAAGAATGCTTATTTTTGTTGAACCACTTAATAAACTGATTCACAATTTTTTAAAGAAACTCTTAATCAGAGAAAGGCTGAAAATAGCCTTGATTTTTATAAATTAATTTGATGTAGCACGCAACTATATTTTTATTCAAACTTAAACAATAAATTTATGAACGCACCTATCAAAGAAAGGTTAATGGTGAGAATTTGCATTACTTTGGCTCTCTTAATTTTATTGATTCTGACTTATTAGATATCTTGCTAATTAAAATAACACCAATAGGCAATTGCATTGCGCTGTTAAATATTGGTAGAAAATGTTGTCAATCATAGTATTATGAGCTCCTACGGAGTTCAACCTTACGCCTCTACGAGGCTTAAAAATGTGGGGATTTTCTATATTCTACCAATATTTAAGCCTTAACAGGCTTAGAATACGTATTTATTTAAACAAGTTGTCTATTTATAAATTAAAAAAAACACATTTAGGATATTCGAAATCTCTACACACATAAAATTTATATAAAGATGAAAAACACATTAAAATCTCTGATTTCACTTGGCATAGTTGCCCTGCTTTTTGCCTGTGCGACCTTCAAACCTTCTGATAAATTTGATAAAATTGAAAAAGCGAGTTGGCTTTTGGGCAAGTGGGCAAACGCAAATCCTAAGCGCACTTTGTTGGAAGTATGGCAGAAAGAAAATGATTCTACCTATACAAGTCAGGGATATATGATTAGAAATCAGGATACTACGCAGACAGAAAGCATTAGTCTGGAACAGCGCGCAAACCAACTTTTTTATGTACCTACGGTCAAAGGACAAAATAACAATGCGCCAGTTCGCTTTACTTTGACACAACAAACAGAAAGTCAAGTAGTTTTTGAAAACCCAAAGCATGATTTTCCTCAAAAAATTACTTACACACTGATTCACAAGGATTCTTTATTTGCAGAAGTTTCAGGCAAGATTCAAGGCGCAGAACGCTCGCAGAAGTTTCCCATGAAGCGGATAAAAAATTAATTCATGTAAAGTTGCTAAAAATCTATGCACAAGTTTGTCCCCAAATCGTGGCTATCCTTTAAAAACCCCGACGGTACTAATATGCTCAATCCCAAGAAATTAATGATTGACCTTTTGGTGGTTTTTTCGGGAGTTTATATTGCTTTTTTGTTGGGTAATTATAGTGAAAATCAGAAGACTAACATTCAAAGACAGAAGATTATGATAAGCCTAAAAAATGAATTGGAATATATGAGGGCTTTTTACCCTGGGCAGGAAAAATATCAAACACTTAAAGTCATAGAATGGGAAGCAAAACTGGACTCTAACAAGGTGGTGGATTTTTATGGCTGGCGATACGTTCAACCCCAATACAACTACATGGTGGTAGAATATGCGATTAATAGTAGAGAAATTGGGGTCATAGATTTTCACCTTCACCAACAGTTATTAGCTGTTTATCAGGAGCTTAAACGAGTAGAATATGCCGAAGAAAAGATGACTGAACTGGCTCTAAACTATCAACCAATTCCAAGCATGATGGATTCTACCCAACAAGACTATCAAATCATGTTTCGTCATAACCGATTCTTATTCAAGAAGTTTACTATTTTTGCAAGTGATAGAGCAAGTATTTTGGGAAGAATTGCCAATAAAGCAGAAGAAGCATTGGTGTCAATTGATGAAAATTTTTCTTC
>JALOMS010000607.1 GCA_025455345.1 Thermoflexibacter sp.
TTACTCAAAATTTAATTTACCATCTTGTCTATTTTTTTCCCTTCAGGAGGTAAAGGATTCTTTGGATTACTACCTTGCAAACTCAAAATATAGGAAGTCAATTGCTGTATTTGTTGGACAGAGAGTTTATTCTGCCATGCTTGCATCCCCTTATCTGTACCATAATAAATTGTTTTAAAAATATCTGTAGTACTTCCTCCATGTATCCAATACTCATCAGCGAGATTAGGAGCAAGTATGCCCTGAGCCTCTTCTCCATGGCAAGCAATACAATTTTCTTTGAAAATATGTTCTCCTGCTCTAAGTTCTCCCTCTGTCATATTAAATTTCAAAGATTTTTCATCTAATTTGTCATTATTAGGGGGATTAACGATTCTTTTCTCTCCATTTTCAATTGGCTTAAACAATAAAATTTTGCCACCATTACCATATTGAGAAATATACAAATTCCCGTTACGTTGGTCTTCTATAATGTCTAAGGGTCTATCTATCTGCCCTAAGCCAATGTCTTTCCCATCATAAGAGTGAGCAATATTTTTGGAGAGATGGTCTATCTGCATTATCAAAATATCATCATACAAATTATACCTCGCTACCATCAACATTCCATTTAATTTATTGCTAAAAACACCATTTTTATATTCTATTATTCCTGTGGGCGCGGCATGAACTCCCATAGAGTAAGCAGGGTATTGGAAGTTTTCGGCAGGTATGATACCTTCATATTCTTTGACCTTCACATCTTTTTCTCCACGATTTAATACGAACTCTCCTCGCAAAGGATTAGGATGCCCATAATATCCTTTATATTTGACTTTTAATAACCAATCTTCCTGAGGAATTCTCACATCTGCCAAGGGTGGAATATGGCTATTATGCTGTTGATTGGATGAGAAAATAACAGGTTTGATGTAATAAGGATGTTGAGGGTCGGAAGTCGGGGTACTTCCTCCTTTGGCAGAGCCATTTACAGGTACATACAGTTCTCCATTGGAATGCCACACCAAATCATACGCATTGCGAATACCTGTTGCATAAATGGTAAGTGGTGCAGAAGGGTGATATGGGTTATAATTCCCACCGTATGAGGTTTTTACATCTAAAGGCAAATCATTGGGTAATTTACTAATGTCCAATTTAAGCACAGTTGCCGAAAGCAATTCTTCTTCCCGCTTTGCGTCCCATCTGCCAGCTTCTCGGCAGGCACGCCCCATCATTGTATTACTGCCTTGATTAAAATATAAGAACCCATCTTTATCAAAATCGATACCATTGGTAAGATGGTCTTTAGCAGAACGAGGCAAGTTATTGATTACTAATGTATTTTCTAAAACTTTATCACTATTAGGGCTAAGCTGTAAGCGAGCCAGTCTTCCATCCCAATTAGGGGCATTCTCTAAATCAAAAGTTTGGCAATACGTAATCCAAACTTTCAAATTATCTTTGCTTGCCTTAGGGTCAAAACGAAAACCAATAAGTAAACGAGGCGAATCAAAGGGTAGAAATGTGTGTTCCAGCCTTAGTTTGCCGTCTTTATTTATCTGAAATCTCTGAATTTCTCCACTGATAGATGCCGCATATAGTTTCTCATCTGGACCTATGGTTAAAGTGGTAAATATACCTTTCACCTTTTCGCCTAAGTTAATGGAGTTAAAATAAACACCTTCCAATTTTTCTTTGGAAGAAACCTTATATATACTTTTTCTTAAAAAATCATATACGTGTACACGATAAGAATATGAAAAAAGTACAATAAAAACAAGGAAAAATAATAATTTTAGGAGCTTCATATCAAAAAAATAATATTATTTATTCCTTCAAAATTAGATTATACTTTACTTGTTGAAAATGATAAATGTCATTGAGGAGATTGACTTTTATCATCATTTCCTGAAGAGGAATCTACTATTTGTAGATGAATAGCTTAATAGTTTTAGTCTGATTGACTGCAAAAATTTGTAATAAATAAATACCATTCTCGAATCTGCTCGTGTCAATTATCATTTTGGAAGTTATAACTTCCACAGAGGTTGATAAAAATTCAATACCATACAAATTTATTATCTTTATATGTGCTTTGGGATAATTAAAATGCAAGAAATGAATTTCTAAATAGTCTTTTGCAGGATTAGGAGATACATGAAAAAAAGCATTTTCTGCTTCCATAGCCTCTACACCTACTACTCGAAAATAAGTAGATGTGCCGTCCAAATCCACTTGTTTGAGGCGATAATAGAGCAAGGTATTAGGAAAGTCAATATCAAAATATTTATATTCTTGGATAGTATGCGAATCTTGCTTACCTTGTTTTTGGCTAATAGTAGTAAAATTAATTCCATCTATACTACGCTGAATTTCAAATAGTTGATTGTTTTTCTCTTGTTGTGTTGCCCACTTTATTTCTATTTGATTATTTACTCTTTTAGCAGAGAAGTACAACAGCTCTATTGGCAAAATAATGTTAGGGCAGTTAGTTGCACAGCTTGTGGAAAAAGCACTACCTACTCCTGTTGGATAGCTAACACTTCCACCACGATAATTTGCAGAAGTTCCTTGATAACAAATAATTTGCTGTCCCCTATCACCAGTTCCTGTATTGGTGCCATCGCTACTTGTAAGTTGATTGTTGAGCTGTGGGATAGCTACTGCTACTGTAAATTTGGCACAGGTGTTATTAGGGACACACAGTACATTGGTTTGATTGTTTTGTGATAGGGTATTTATTGTAGTTGTTGCATTATTCCCTTGTATGTACCTTACACTGTTGGAATTAATAGTAAAAGTCCCTGCGATTACGTTTCCATTATTAATAAAACGGGTATTGTTACCACTTGCAAAATTTAATGTATTATTAAAACGCATTGTTGCGCCTATTGCATTTTGGAACAAATTATTGTCATTTTGTACTGTGATGTTAATAGTTCCGCTTGGATTTGCTCCAAAGTTTAGCGTACCATAGTTTACAAATCTTGTTCTCCTTGGAGTATTGATTCCATTGAGGATAGTAAGGGTAGAACCCGCTTCTACATAAATGGTGATATTAGCATCATTGTTATTATTTTGGATATTAAGATTGGTAATTGTTACATTATTATTATTTCTGATAATCAGTGTGCTACCCCCATTATTATTAGGGGTCATGTTTACAGTGTTAAATACAAAAGTAGCATTAGAAACATTTGTACAAGCAGTTTGCCCATTATCAACATTGAGCGGAGAGGAAGAAGAGGAGTTAAAATTGATTGCACCCGTGCAATTAGGAATATTGAGCATATTCAAATCACTACTATTGCAATTTTGAGCGAGGTTATGATTTGAAAAAAAGAGAATGACAGAAAATACTACAATTGCGCTACAAAATACCATCGTATTTGTTTTACGCTTGCCAGTTTTCAAGTTTTAAATGGATTAAAAACAAAATTAGACATTTGATTTTAGAAATACAAATGCCAAATAAGCAAGTTGTATATTTACTTTTGTACTT
>JALOMS010000608.1 GCA_025455345.1 Thermoflexibacter sp.
GTTACGTCCCTATGGGACTTACAGACTGTGTTAAAATTACGTTTTCTACCAATATATCGTCCCAATGGGACTTTAATACAAAGAACGCTTATAAAAGTTAAATTACTTAGTAATTGAACAAAATTAAAGTAAAACATTACAAAAATAACACTGTGAATATCAATTAACTGACACTTTGAAGGTGTCCGTTAATTTCGCTTAATTCCTTAACATAACTTTACTCATATCAAGCTCTTAATCAGCTTTCTGTCATTGAAAGTTTGAGCGAATAGCTTTATTCTTGGGTCTAATTGGGCATCGGATAAGCGGATTTTTCGCTTGAGTGTGATACCTTCCAATGTACGACAACGGCTTAGAGCTACGTACAACTGACCACTCGCAAATGCGCCATTGCCCATATCTATGACTATGCTATCAAAAGTCAGCCCCTGAGATTTATGAATAGTGATAGCCCAAGCCAATTTGAGTGGAAATTGAGTATAAACTCCTATGGTTTGTTGCTCTACTTTTTGTTTTTCTTCGTTATAAGTATAGCGTACATTTTCCCACGTAACAGGCTCTACATCAAAAATTTCACCATTATCCATTGCGATTTTGATGGAGGTCTCTTCTAAGTGATGTACTTTACCAATAGAGCCATTTGCCCATCGTCCAAAAGTATCGTTGCGGACGAACATGACCTGCGCCCCTTTTTTTAACTTGAGATGAAAGTCTGTTGGCAAAAATTTTTCATCAAATTCGCCCTCGATAGAGCCTTCAAAAATATATTCTTTCCCTCCTAATTTCTCGATTTGCTGTATATTAATCTCATCTACAATCACGTTCTTAGTTGTAAGAGTAATTGCAAAATCAGTGTTTTTACTTTCATAAGCGGGAACATAACGTTGGTTAATGATATTGATATCCGCTTGGATAACTTGGTTTTTTCTCACTTTTTCTAATAATACAATGAAATCTTCGTGTTTTTGGCGATATATTTTTTTCATTTCTAAGCTAATCATTGGCTTGCCCATCTCCGCCAGTGCTTTCAAACAATAAGCAGAAAAAAAGAAAGGACTCCCATATACTTTTTCCAAAAACTCCTGCTCCCCTGTTTGTTTCTGCACCACAGGCTCCAATTGAAATATATCACCAATAAAAATCACTTGTTTCCCACCAAAAGGAAGTTTGGAGTCTCCTCCATTTTTGCGAAGAGAGGCATCAATCCCATCTAATACATCTGCTCTTACCATAGAAATCTCGTCTATGATAAGGGTATCCATTTTTTGAATAATTTTACGCTTATCCGAATTTTTATGAAAAAGTTGGATATCCTCATCATCAGGTAGTAGAGGTCGTCGCGGGAGATTGAAAAAAGAATGTATCGTAACCCCATCCACGTTAATTGCCGCAATGCCTGTGGGTGCAAGAGTAACAAAGTTTTTCTTAATATTATCTCTGATATAACGCAAAAAAGTAGATTTTCCTGTGCCTGCACTACCTGTTAAAAAGACGCAATAATTATACTTTTCAATCATTTGAAAGGCAAATTGAAAAATAGGATTATCAATATCTACTTGTTGGGATGCGACTTTTTGCGTATTTTGAGGCTTCATTTATCCTTTTTTAAATAAACTTTGTTTCAAAAATAATAAAAAATTGAAATACAAAGGCATAATTTCCCCTAAATTTTATAGCTAAAAGCCACGTTACAAAAAAAATGTTGTTCTCATGTATTGTGAAGCGCGCTTCTGTATGCTAAGGAAAATTATATAGAAAAAGGTAGTATCCTTCATATTAGTGTTTTCGTAGAAATAGTAGAAGATTTGTACACATTTTTAGAGAGTAGCTTAGTAAGAGGTGGTATCCTGATAGAACTATATACTAAAGCGGCATCATAGGAACAAAAGTACATTGCAAAACCAACACCAAGCATATCTTTAAATTTTTAAAAGGAACTATGTCATAAGAAAAACCTGAACTTATACCAGATACATTGAAAGAAAAAGAAGAATGACAAACCCAAGAAAAACTTACAAAAATTTTAAAGTACTTAGTGCGATTTCAGGTGCAATTTTTCTTATTTGTATTTGCATTTACTTGTACTTTTTTTATGAAAAGCACAACTATAAAAAATACTATCCAACAGGAGAGCTTTGGATAGAGGGAGATACGATTCATGGACTTAGACAAGGGGAACTGATAGAGTATTACAAAAGTGGAGCTGTTAAAGCTGTTTCTTTCTTTCACAATAACAAGCGGAATGGGAGAGCAACAGCTTATTATGAAAATGGGCAAGTATTTCAAATTCAGCATTATAAAAATGATGTATTCAATGGCAATATCCAAGAATTCTACCCAAATGGGAAGATAAAAATTGAAGCATATATAAAAAATAGTAAACATAATGGTATTTTAAGAGAATATTATCAGAATGGTAAAGTTAAGGAACTGATAACTTTTAAGGAAGGAAAATTAAATGGAGTTGCCATATTATATGACTCTTTAGGGATAAAGAGGCAAATGCATAGATATAAAAATGATACTTTAATAGAAGTGCGTAAATATGATGAAATGGGATATAGAATAAAAGATTAATTGTTTTTTAGCCTTCTGCTCTTAGTTGGTCGATTGTCAGAGATGCAGGTGGGCAAGTCCTGCGAATCTATGAGGAGAAAAACGCCCAAATCACACGCACCGAAACCCCTATTTATGGGCTAAGTCGCTTGGGGATGCACGTCAAAGATACGGATACCCAAAAGCCCTTTGACGACTATGTGTATGAGCATAAAGACCACTTGGGCAATGTGCGCCTGACCTATCGCCAGCGCAAGGCGGCGGAAACTTCTTTCTATGCCAGCATGGAAACGGCAGACCCCATAGGCTTCACCAACTTGGGTGCAAGCAAGTTAGACGCAACCCAAGCATACAAAGGCGCAAAATCCGCCAAATTGGAGGCGAGCGACTACTTTACGCTTACCATGAAGGTCAAAAACAACGACAAGGTAAAAATAGACTTTTATGCCTTACAAGAAATCTTGGCGCAGCAAGAAGGACAAAGCCAGCAAATGCAACTCATGAGTGCGCCAGCAGAGGAAACGCTTGTAACTACCAGCAGCCCAGCGCAAAAGAAAGCCCAACAATTCCAGTGGAATACGCCACTATTTGGTATTTCCCCACCCTTGAACGAGCCATTCCAAGCCATACAAGGGGAGGCAGTAAGTAACGGAACGCTGGTCATTCCCCAGCCTATGGTCAGGCTCAATGTGCTTGCCGCAGTGCCACTGATTAAGAAACTCTTTGCCAAAGAGAACGAAGCACCTGCACAGGCGCAAAGCAAAACCGAACCACTGCCCTTGCAACCCATGATGCTCTTGGGTGGCAGTACGCAAAGCTACACGCCCACCTTGCACTTAGAGGTAAGGCTAAAAAAGCCCAATGGACAAGAAGAAATAATTTTCACGCAAGGCTTCAATACTACCGAAAATTGGCGTAACTTTACA
>JALOMS010000609.1 GCA_025455345.1 Thermoflexibacter sp.
ACAACATCGAGAAAGATTCTTAACTGAATTATTTGATTTATTGAGCATTCCATCTGTAAGTACAGATAAAAAATATAAAAATGATATTGTCAAAGCCGCTAATTACCTCAAAGACAGGCTTGTAGAGGCTGGTGCAGACCGCGTGGAAGTATGTGCAACGAATGGGAATCCAATAGTTTATGGGGAAAAAATCATATCAGAAACCCTCCCTACGGTATTAGTTTATGGACACTACGATGTACAACCCGCAGACCCTGAACATTTATGGCATACACCACCTTTTGAGCCTACTGTGCGAGAAGGAAAAATCTATGCGAGAGGGGCTTGTGATGACAAAGGGCAAGCATATATGCACATTAAGGCTTTTGAATATATGATGAAACACCAACAACTTCCCTGCAATATCAAATTTATGCTTGAGGGTGAGGAAGAAATTGGCTCTGTTCATTTAGGAGATTTTGTAAGAGCAAATAGGAATAAACTAAAAGCAGATGTGATATTGATTTCTGATACGAGCATGATTTCTAATGAAATTCCATCGATTGCCACAGGATTGAGAGGTCTTTCTTATATGGAAGTCGAAGTAACAGGACCCAATAGGGACTTGCATTCTGGCGTATATGGAGGCGCAGTAGAAAACCCTATCAATGTTTTATGTGAAATGATAGCCTCACTGAAAGACAAAAATGGTAGAATTACAATCCCTCATTTTTATGACAAAGTAGAAGAATTAAGCCCCGCAGAGCGCAAGGCGATGGCAGAAGCCCCTTTTGATTTGGAAGCATACAAAGCTGAATTGGGCATTGCTGAAGTTTTTGGAGAAGAAGGCTATACGACTTTGGAGCGCGCTTCTATTCGCCCTACGCTTGATGTAAATGGTATATGGGGCGGTTATACGGGAGAAGGCGCAAAAACGGTATTACCTTCTAAAGCATACGCAAAAATATCTATGCGATTAGTACCTCATCAAAACTCAGAAGAAATCTCTCAACTATTTGCCCAACATTTCCAAGCAATTGCACCTAAAACAGTCAAAGTAAAAGTGGATTTTCATCATGGGGGAGAACCTGTGGTAGTATCAATAGACTCAATCGCTTACCAAGCCGCCGAAAAAGCCTACGAAAAAACTTTTGGGAAAAAGCCACTCCCCAAGCGTGAGGGTGGAAGTATTCCTATTGTAGCAATGTTTAAAAGAGAATTGGGTTTAGATTCCTTGCTAATGGGCTTTGGCTTGGACTCTGATGCGATTCACTCCCCCAATGAACATTATGGAATTTTTAACTACCTAAAGGGTATAGAAACAATTCCCTACTTTTATGAATACTATGTGGCTATGAGCCAAAAGTAAGAATATAAGGGAGTTAGACCTATAATTTTAGGGTACAAGGCTACTGTTGGCATTGTTGGCAACTAAAAGGAAAATGTGGGAATACGGAAGTATAAATATTTTTTACAAACTATTGATTATTAATATTTAATATGAAATACATATCTATATTATTAATTTTGTCTTGGTGCTTGGCTTGTCATGAAACCCAACAAAAAAAGAATGTTGAAAAAAAAGAAGAAAACAAGTCATCAATATCCCAAAAGAAGGAAATTAACTTGCAAGATGTGCTTTTGGATAATCAAAATGTTACAGAGATTTTGTCTAAATATGGAGCGCAAAATCCAGAAACCATAGTGCTTATCTCCACCAGAATGGGGGATATTAAGATTCGTTTATACAAAGAAACACCCTTGCACCGTTCTAATTTTATTCGTTTGGCAAAGAAAAAATACTTTGATGGTACGGAATTCCATAGGGTAATCAAGGACTTTATCGTACAAGGAGGTGGATTTGACGAGCCAAGACCTTCTGTGGGCAAATATACTATTCCTTCAGAAATTAAGCCTGAGCTTTTGCACAAAAGAGGCGCATTGGCTATGGCAAGAGAGTACAATGACAATCCCGATAAACGCTCCGCCTTCCACGATTTTTATATTGTACAAACAAAGAAAATGACTTTGCCAGAACTCCAAGCCTCAGCCAAAGAACACAAAATCAAACTCTCTCCTTTACAAATCAGCACTTATACTACTTTAGGTGGCGCACCTCATTTGGACAATCAGCATACCGTATTTGGCGAGGTCATAGCGGGCATGGACGTAGTAGATAAGATTGCCCTTGTGAAAACAGACAAGGGGGGGTGGCCTATAGAAGGAATAGACATCAAGGTAAAGGTTTTGGAGTAGTTTTTACATAGTTTTAATAGCTTTGCTAAAACTATTCAGAATTAGCAAAGCTATTTTATTAAAATTATTAATTATTTGTTTATCAAAATATTAAACAGCAACCTCTGCCTTGATATGAGGGTGAGGGTGATAATTGACTAAACTAAAATCTTCGTACTTGAACTCAAAAATATCCTTTACTTGGGGATTAATGAGCATTTGGGGCAAGGGACGTAACTCGCGGGTAAGCTGTAATTGGGCTTGCTCTAAGTGGTTCAGGTAGAGGTGAGCATCGCCCAATACGTGGACAAATTCTCCCAATGCTAAATCACAAACTTGAGCTATCATCATGGTAAGCAAGGCGTAAGAAGCAATATTAAAAGGAACTCCCAAAAATACATCTGCACTACGCTGATACATCAAGCAGGATAGCTTACCTTCTGCGACATAAAATTGGAAGAGCAAATGACACGGAGGCAACTTCATTTTACCAATATCAGCGACATTCCAAGCACTTACAATCATGCGGCGCGAGTCGGGGTTATTTTGTAACTGTTTGATGACATCAGTAATCTGGTCTATTTGTCTTCCATCATTTGAGTTCCAACTGCGCCACTGATAACCATATACAGGTCCTAATTCCCCCTGATTATCTGCCCATTCGTCCCAAATACTTACCCCATTTTCTTTTAAATATTGGATATTGGTAGAGCCTTTTAGAAACCAAAGTAGCTCATGAATAATGGACTTCAGATGTATTTTCTTGGTCGTAATTAAAGGGAAACCTTCACTCAAATCAAATCGCATGGTATAGCCAAACACACTTATCGTTCCCGTTCCTGTTCTATCTGTTTTTTCTACTCCTTTGTCGAGGATATGCCTCATCAAATCGTGGTATTGTTGCATGATGTAAATAATTTTGAGATTGCAAAGTTAGAAAAAGAAAAGTTTGTACCAAGTATTGTCGCATTTCCTTAAAGTCATAAAAAATAATTAGCTTTGTCTTTCATTGATTCTAATAAATATTCTATGTATTTTTAATAAATTTTTGATATAAAAAAACCCTTAGGAATTAAGCGAAATTAACGGACACCTTCAAAGTGTCAGTTAATTGATATTCAAAGTGTTATTTTTGTAATACTTTACTTTAATTTTGTTCAATTACTTATAATATATGCATTATCTTATTTTTGACGTAGAAACTACAGGATTAGAAGTAGGTTATCATGAGATTATCCAATTGGGTGCTTGTCTGTATGATGA
>JALOMS010000610.1 GCA_025455345.1 Thermoflexibacter sp.
GCAGAGATGGAGTCAGTGGATTAGCCGCTATCAAACAGGCAGGCGGCTTTACCATTGCCCAAGATGAAAAAACGAGCATTATCTTTGGTATGCCTAAGGCGGCAATAGCAGAAAATGCTGTTAGTCAAGTTCTTCCCTTAAATGAAATTTCACCTTTTGTGGTGAACTGTTTGTAAAATCTCAAAAAGAATTAAAAAAATCAAAGTAGGCAGGCAATCCATTGATTCTATGTCAAAAAATAGCAAAATCACCTACCTTCCAGTCAGTACCTCAAATGCCTCCTCAAACTCCGCAGTGCGAATAGTCTTGTAATGCCCTGTGTGAAAATTGTCTAAGCGTTTTAAAATATTGAGAACCATTACTTTCTCCCCTTCGCTCAGGGTATCAAAAGCCATGCTTCCTACCTTTTCCATGTAAGGGAAACTTTGAGAAAGAATGTCTATCCCTTTTTGATTGATTTTCAGCCTTTTAGAGCGTTTGTCCTGCTCGTCGGGAAACTCCTCTACCAGCTCTGCTTTCACCAACCGCTTAATGATGTCAATTCCCGAAGGAAACTCTGACACCATTTCATAAATCAACTCACTTTTCTTAGGCGTTCCCATTTCCCAAAGGCTAATCAAATAAACCCAATCTTCAAGATTATCTAACCCTACGTGCGCCAAAGCCTTTTTGCAGTACATACTTGCATATTTATTCAGTTTGCCGATTAGCTCCGCCAACTGACCGTTCAACGGAATCCCCTGTTGGTCAGCAATATGCAAGGGCTTATGCTCGTGAGAAGCCAAGTAGTTTACACAAAACTCTTCAATGGTAAGGTTTGGGTTTTTCTCCTCGTATTCTGCCCAAAGGGTTACTAATTCTACTACTTTATTTTTCATGTAATTTATCTTTTTCCATTGCTAAAACCTATTTCTCCGTCATCAATCTCTTTCACAAAAAGTCTTAAATACAAAATCTTTTATAAAAATTACTTGTCAGAAACTGCGAAAGTATCAGACAAGTTTTTGACAAAAATAATGAATTTCCGATACAAAATATTTTCCTAAGTGTTAAACAATTTTAATTTCGTTTTGTTTTCATAATAAATAGAAAATATGATTCCATCGAATATTATTAATTAACTACTTATAAATAAACATTTTAATAAATTTAATTTCTAATTTATCATTGATAATTCATAGCTTATAATTCATAATTTATAATTTTTTACTGTGTTTTCAAAATATTTTTTCAATATTATTTGTTTTTTAGTTTTAAAACATACTATATTTGCAACATCATTTAAGTAAATAAAGCGAAAACATACTAATTTTTAATTCATACGATTGTGGCAGTCATAGCAGAACTTAAAAGTGCAGGAAAGGAATACCAAACAGGCGACCAAACCATTGTTGCCTTGCAACCTACTTCCCTGCAACTGAACGAAGGTGAACTACTCTTGATTATCGGACCTTCTGGCTCTGGGAAAACGACTTTGCTCTCGCTTTTGGGTTGTGTGATTTACCCTTCGCAAGGCGACTTGTATGTGGACGGTAAGCACGTGAACCAACTGAAAACGAACCAATTGGCAAAGTTGCGCTTGGATACGATTGGCTTTGTGTTCCAACAATTTAACTTACTTGCACCGCTCACCGCAGAGGAAAACGTAGCTATGCCGCTCAAACTGCAAGGGGTGGGCAGTGGGGAAATTAAAAATAGGGTAAGCAAAGCATTAGAAACCGTAGGCATGACTGATAGGCGCAAAAATCTCCCTAAGCAACTTTCTGGTGGTCAGCAACAACGCATTGCGATAGCGCGCGCATTGGTTACGAATCCGAAAATTGTGCTTTGTGATGAACCAACTGCTTCTTTGGACAAAAATTCTTTTTCCATAGTCATGGAAGAACTCAAAGCATTAGCACATCAAGGAAAATCGGTGGCGGTTGTAACGCACGACCCGCGCCTGCAAAAATACGCAGATAGGGCAGTGGAAGTAAAAAATGGCATAGTTACGCCTTTGGCACTGCAAGAAGTAAATTTTGATTAACTATTGAAAACCACTGTTAGCGTCTTTAACGACTAACAGGGTCGAACATAGGCTATGAATGGTTTGAGATTGTAACAGTTATTTTAAAATTCTTTGTGTCTATGTTTGTGTGGACACAAACAACAGCAAAAACGGCAAATAGTTTTTACAAGGCTGTGAGTGGTCAAAGACCCTAACAGTCCTTAGTTCACATAAAAACAAAAACCTTGTAATTCATTAAAGTCCTTTCCCAGAAGGGGAAAGGATTTAGGATAGGGGCAAAAAAACAAAAAATATTCCAATGAAAAATAAACTTAATTTACTCATTTTCTTTGCTTTAACCCTTATGTTATTAAGCTGTGGCGGAGAAGAAAAAAAAGAAGAACAGAAAGTGCTAAACGCTTCGGTCGTGTCTGATACTTCCAAAGTTTTGGCAACTAACGACCGAATCGTGGGTGTGGCGCGCATAGAACCAGAAGATGGAATCACGAACCTCACCGCAGGAACAAGTGGTAAAATACTATCTATCAATGTAGATGATAATCAACAAGTTACCAAAGGGCAGGCTTTGTTAGAGGTGGAAGTATCCGTAGAAAATGCACAATTGGCGCAAGCAGAAAGCAAAATCAACACACAACAAGCGGTGATTGAGGCGAATAAGGCAACGATTGCGGCTCTGAAAGTGAACTTGAAAAACGCACAAGATACTTACAATCGCAACTTGCAATTATTTCAGGGAAAGGCAGTTACCAAAGAAACCTTAGACAATAGCAAGGCAAGCATGGACAAACTTGCCAAAGACGTGGAAGCGGCAGAGGCAAACCTGAATCAGTCCAATGCAAGAATCAATGAGTTGCAAGCAGACATTAACTATTATCGCACCGTAGTCAATCAGAAAAAAATTAGCGCACCCTTGGCTGGTAAAGTGCTGAATGTCTTGGTGAAAGCAGGAGAATATGTGAACAATGCCACGCAAATTGCGGAGTTTGCGCCCGAAGGCAGTCTGATTGCCAAAACCGAAGTAGATGAACTTTTTGCTGAAAAAATCCAAGTTGGGCAGAAAGCAACGATTATTTCCCAGACGACAGGTGAACAATTGGCAGAAGGGAAAGTGAGTTTTGCAGCTGATTATCTGAAAGCTAAGTCCCTATTCAAAGACCAAGCCACCGAGCAGGAAGACCGCCGCGTGCGAGAAGTACATATCAAGTTGGAATCGGGCAAAATGCCTCTGATTGGGAGTAGAGTGGATTGTATGATATATCTTAAATAGAATCTGGAATGAACAGCCATAATGTGGAATCTGGAATGAACAACAAAATCTGGAATAAATAATACAAATAGTTGAATAGTTTGATAGATAAATAGTTGAAACAGTTTTTTGTCATGATACAAGCAACTATTTAAAAGATAAATAAACAACTATTCAACAACTAACTATTTAACTATGTCTTTATGTTAAAAGAAGC
>JALOMS010000064.1 GCA_025455345.1 Thermoflexibacter sp.
TTTTTTTATTTGAAAAATAAAGTCATCAGAAGTAAGTATTGTTTTGAAGCAAAATTATATAAAATTTGTCTAATTGTTTAGAAATAATGAAAGTATGCAGATAAGAAATCATGCAAAAGATGTAGTGTGTTTAGTTCTCAAAAGTGATAGTGCGGGCTTTTGCTTCGCTGAAAACAAAAGGACTCCTTTGAGCTTATTGAATAAATAGGAAAGGCTTATAAAACAAAAACAATGAAAATTAAAAAACAGAAAATCAAATACTTAAAATAAAAAAATCACACCAGATTTACTTCCATTTTGAGGTCAATCTTGAATTTTTCCCACACGGAGGCTTGTATTTCTTCTGCCAATGCTTTGATTTCCGAACCCTTTGCGTCCCCATAATTTACCAAAACCAATGCTTGGTCTTTATGTACCCCTGTATTACCTACTTTTTTGCCCTTCCACCCGCATTGTTCTATTAGCCAGCCCGCAGGAACTTTGACGTTTTGCTCATCAACGGGATAGCTCGGAATCATATTATACTGTTCTTTTAGTACGATGAATTGGGCTTTGCTGATTTCAGGATTCTTAAAAAAACTACCTGCATTACCAATCTGAGCGGGATTAGGTAGCTTGCTTTGACGAATTTTGATGACCGCTTCGCTAATAGCTTTTGCGGAGAGAGTTTGTACATTCATTTCCGCCAATGTCTGCGATACTGCCCCATAAGAAATATTGAATTGCTTGTTCTTTGATAAACAGAAAGTTACATTGACAATGATGTATTGATTTTTGAACTCATGCTTAAAAACGCTCTCTCTATAACCAAATTTACATTCCTGCTTGGTAAATAAGAACATTTTGCCTGTTGCTCTATCTATTGCTTCCAAAGAATCAAAAATATCTTTGATTTCTACCCCATAAGCCCCAATATTTTGCATAGGAGCCGCACCGACGGTGCCAGGAATCAAAGACAAATTCTCTACACCATTCCATTCATTATCAATACAATACATAACAAAGCTGTGCCAATTTTCCCCTGCACCTACCTTAATCCATGCCTTAGAGTCATCTTCTTTGACTTTTTCTATTCCTTTAATATTTATTTTTATTACCAATCCTTCAAAATCTTTGGTGAGTAAAATATTGCTCCCGCCTCCAAGTATTAGTTTCTCCGAATAAAGTGTTTGATAATCAGGAGATTTTATCAAGTCTGTGAGCTGACTTAAGGAGTTTATCTCTACAAAGAAATGTGCCTTTGCTTCTATCCCAAAGGTATTGTATGGTTTCAATGAAATATTATGTTGGACAGTATAAGTATCAGTCATCGTGATTTTGGATAGATAGGGAGAAAATCATTTGAAAATAAAAACGCCACCAAAGATGATTTTGACGGCGTTAATGATGATTTATAGTGTTTGATTTTAATAATAACTATTAAGCATAACAGGCATTATCAGCATCATAAGGTCTTCTGAAGCATCTACATCAGTAGGTGTCATAATCGCCGCACGATTAGGCTCTGAAAACTTAAAAATGACGTGGCGAGCGGCAACATTGCTCAATCCTTCTATCAAAAATTTGGCATTGAAGCCTATTTCTAATTCATCTGTTGTATATTCACAGTGCAATTTTTCGTTTGCCTCATTAGAAAAATCTATGTCTTCTGCCGAAATCTCCAAACTGTTATTAGACAATTTGAGGCGGACTTGGTTTGTTGATTTGTTCGCATAAATAGACATACGCTTCAGCGAGCCTACAAACTCCAAGCGGTCTATCTCTAAAATATTGCTGTTATTGATAGGAATAACATTTTCATAATCAGGGAAACGTTCATCTATCAAACGGCAAATCATATTCATATTTCCAAAGCTAAAATAAGCATTAGACTTATTGAATGATAGAGTAAGCGGAGTATTGTCCATAGGCAATGTGTTTTTGAGCATAGTCAATGCCTTGCGTGGAATGATAATAGCCGTTTCAGAACCCGAGGAAGATATATCTGTTCTTACATAGCGAATAAGGCGATGGCTGTCTGTGGAAACAAAGGTAGCTTTTCCTTCTTTGATATTGACATAAACGCCATTCATTGCGGGCTTCATCTCGTCAGTGCTTACTGCAAAAAGTGTATAAGCAATTGCTGTATTTACGAGTTCGGAGGATAGCTCCACAGATTGACCTTGTTTGATTTCTGGGACTTTAGGGAAATCAGTTGCATTCTCACCCGCTAACTTATAATGACCATTTTCTGAAATGATTTCTACAGAATAGGTGTCTTCATCTACCTTAAAAGTTACAGGTTGTTCGGGTAAGTTGCGTAATGTTTCTATCAACATTTTCGCAGGAATAGCAACCCCGCCATCTTCGTCAGCATCTACACTCACTTGGGCGGTTACAGAGGTTTGTAAATCAGAAGCAGTAATCATGAGCATACCGTCCTTGATTTCAAATAAAAAGTTCTCTAAGATAGGAACCACGGGATTGCTCACTATTACCCCATTCAATGCGGTCAATTGCTTGAGCAATGTAGAAGAAGCTATAATAAATTTCATATATTCAATGAGTTAAGGCTATTAAATAAGTCTTAAATAATTACTTTGTTTATCTAATGTAAGGATAAAGTTTGCAAAGTTAAAATATTGTTAGAAGTTACAATAAATTTTATTAAAAAAAAAATTTTCTCCTTAAAAGTTAAGTAATATTACTTACAAACTTCTTCTCCAGTTGTCGCAGATTACTGCGGTTGCGATGGCAACATTGAGAGATTCAGCATTTCCATAGCGGGGGATAGTAATGCGATTGGGAACATATTGGGCGATTTCATCAGGAATACCATTGGACTCATTGCCAACTACGATGATACCTTGTTTGGCAAACTTTTCTTGATAAATGTTATTGCCTTCCAAAAAAGCTCCATAGATTTTTAGATGTTTCTTATCTGCCAAATACTGTGCTAAATCACAATAATAAGGTCTAATACGCAAGAAAGACCCCATAGATGCTCCAATAACCTTGGGGTTGTAAAAGTCTGTAGTAGTTTCCGAACATATCAGCTTATTGATGCCATACCAATCAGCAATGCGTATAATCGTGCCTAAGTTGCCCGGGTCGCGGATGTCCGCAAGAGCAAGTACCATTTCCTGCTCCATTATCGGAGGAAAATTAGGGGGAATATGCGCCACAGCTAAGATGCTATCATTGGCTTGCAAAGAGCCAATACTTTCCAAATCTTCTTCTTTAACTAATTCATTATAAATGTTTTGCTGGTTAATCTTGCGTAAAATTTCAGGATTGGACTGGGCAAATTTTTGGGTATAAAATAGGGCTTCGGTGCGGATGCCTTGTAGATTTGTCTTGGGGGAGAGCAACTCTGCTACGCTTTTTTCGCCTTCTACTAAAAATAAATTTTCTTCATAGCGAAATTTTTTGATGTGCAAGGATTTAACCAATTTTTGCCATTTTTTGAGCATATCATTAAATTGAGAATTAGTTTTTTGACAAAATTAATGGTTAGATTCAGAAAATCTAAAAATATTTTTGTGTTCTTGTCCAGATTTAAGAAACACAAACGTCATGCTTTTAAGAACACCCAAGTTCTAAGGATAATAAATAAATTTTATAACCATTAAAATTCTTAAAACAATGAAAGATTTTATGTTGCTTTTTCGTGATTCATTATCTGCTGAAGAACAATTTGCGAATGCCTCTCCCGAGGAAATGCAGGCAGAAATGGCAAAATGGACAAATTGGATGGAAGAACTTGCCGCTCAGGGCAAACTGATTGGGGGAGAGCCTCTTTTACCAAGTGGGAAAGTGCTAAGAGGTACATCAAAAAAGGTTACCGATGGGGCTTTTATGGAAGGCAAAGAATTGGTAGGGGGGTTTTTGTTAATTAAGGCAAGTGATTGGGAAGAGGCGGTAGCTGTTTCCAAAGGTTGCCCCACATTGGACAATGAAACAGGTACGGTAGAAGTAAGAGAAATAATGAAAGTAGAGGCTTAATATTGCTTTGATGCCGATAATGAAGGATGAGATTTTTATATCTTATCCTTTTTTATTGCCAAAGCATAGAAGATTTCTTTTGATAAAAGAAGTTAATTTCTTGACAAGGGGGTATTGGATTTTATAACTTTGCCGTCATTTTTTTTCCAAAAAATTATACATGAAACTCTCAGCATTTAAGTTTGACCTGCCCGATGATGCGATAGCACTACACCCGACCCCTAACCGCGACGAGTCGCGTTTAATGGTAGTGCATCGGAATACAGGAAAGATAGAACATCGCATGTTCAAAGACATTTTAGATTATTTTGATGAAGGAGATGTGATGGTGATGAACAACACCAAAGTATTTCCTGCTCGCTTGTACGGACGCAAAGAGAAAACAGGAGCTAAAATAGAAGTATTCTTGCTCAGAGAATTGAGCAGGGACTCTCGTCTTTGGGACGTTTTGGTCGACCCTGCACGCAAAATCAGAGTAGGCAACAAGCTCTATTTTGGTGATGGGGACTTGGTGGCTGAAGTGATAGATAATACAACCTCTCGTGGTCGTACCATTCGCTTCTTATTTGATGGTACAGATGAAGAATTTACCAAAACAATTCATGAATTAGGAGAGCCTCCTATTCCTAATGATATTAAGAAACTTCGCCCTACAGATGCTGAAGATAGAGAGCGTTACCAAACGATTTTTGCCCAACATGTGGGTGCCGTAGCCGCTCCTACTGCGGGCTTACACTTTACCCCTCATTTGGTAAGGAGACTCCAACTCAAAGGTGTAGATATAGAACCGATTACCTTGCATGTGGGCTTGGGAACTTTTAGAGAAGTAGATGTGGAAGACCTGACTAAGCATAAAACAGACTCCGAAAACTATAATGTCCCTTTATCTACTGCTTTAAGAGTAAATGAAGCATTGGACAGTAAAAAAAGAGTATGTGCTATTGGTACTACGGTGATGCGTACCTTAGAAACCGCAGTTACTGCGGGGGGGAGGCTCAAAGAAAGTAATGGATGGACGGATAAATTTATTTTTCCTCCTTATGATTTCAAAATTTGCAAGGCATTGATTACAAATTTTCATAAACCCATGTCCACCTTACTAATGATGGTATGCGCTTTTGGTGGCTATGATTTGGTAATGAAAGCGTATGATATTGCTATTAAGGAGCGTTATCGCTTTTTTACGTATGGAGATGCGATGTTAATTTTGTAAATCTGATGTATCAATTATAGGTAAGTAAGCAAATTAAATCGACACTGTACAATGCTCTTCTGGGTGTGCAAGTATTTGATAATGAGCTAAATACATTTTAGCATATTTTATAATGAAATGTTTATGTACCTCAATTAAGCCCTTCTTAATCAAGATATTAGGAAGGGCTTGGTTTTTACGCTTGAGTAGGTATTTTAAGAGTATCAATAGACTATGTACCTTTATTTTCACTGAGCCTAAAAAAAAGCCCTCTCCCAATCATAGGTTTTTGATTGACAGGAAATATGCCCGAATCATCAGCAAATTCTAATAGAAGTTCATATTTTGGAGCAATTATTTCATCAAAATCTTTCTTAGGCATAAAGGTATAAGGAGTTTTGATAATCGTAGATGAGGTAGGGTAGGAGAGTTGCCCAACGCCATGTTCGTTCGAATAGCTTTGGTGAATTATTATAATAGGTTGATTATCAAGAGTAAAACCCATTCTATTGATTAATAAGTAGTTAGCTTTTACATCTATTAATCTTTTTAAGAAACTAAGTTGGTCATTCACATATTGTAATGTGCCAGAAGTATGTAGTAAATCCACTGAGCCTAAATACCCAATAGCCCTATCCAAATCATCTTCAAAGCTAAGTTCCTCATTGGCAAGGTTATTCCCTAAAGTAACCATTGTAGGAGTTTCTACGACTACCCATTTGAGACGAAAACGAGCAGGTAATAACTTACGGACTTCGAAATAATGTGCGCCACAAGCTCCACCAAAATCGAGAACATGAATGGTCTGATTCTGATAAGTATAAAATAATGAAAGTAATAAGTTAGCTGTCTTAAAATCGATATTTACTGAGGAAGATTCTGCTAATTTCTTCTGATATAATTTTGTCTTTTCGAATATAATATTTACTAACTCTTTATCCTCATATCCATAAGGAGTCGCATCTTTGAGTGCGTCTTCGTAGCTTGGATATGTTTTAAGTACAGGTGTACGGCGATAGATTTTTCCAATGATTTTTTTTATTAGGCTCATTCCCTTTGGCGGTTTGTTTCTAATTTTCTTAATCAGAGAGAGTATTGTACTATTTTTTTGTTGTTTTTTTTGCTGTTGTTTTGCTTGCTGTTTTTGATTTACTTGCAGGTGTAGCTTTTTCTTTTACTTCACTCGCTTTTGCCGCTGTTTTTTTAACGAACTTTCCTCCTTTGGATTTTTCTGGAGTTGCTTCTGCGAGTTCTATACACTCTTCTAAGGTTAGCTCTGAAGGCACTTTCCCTTTAGGGATTTTGACGTTTTTAGTACCTACGGCTATATAAGCTCCAAATCGCCCGTTCAACACTTTGATATCTGGGCGTGTAGGAAATTCTTTGATGTATTTTTCTGCGTCTGTCTTGCGTTTTTCTTCTATGAGCATAATAGCCTCAGCCTCACTGATAGTCAAGGGGTCTTGTTCTTTTTTCAAAGAAACAAACTTGTCCCCATGTTTTACATAAGGTCCAAAACGTCCAATTGCCGTTGTCAGTTTAAGTCCCTCATACTCACCTATTTCTCTTGGAAGTTTGAATAATTCTAAGGCTTCTGCCAAACTAATAGTTTCCAACAACTGTCCTTTTTTAAGGCTTGCGTACTGAGGTTTGGCTTCATCTTCTCCGCCTATTTGCACATACGCTCCATAACGCCCCAACTTGGCAATGATTTCCTTGCCCGAATTAGGGTCTAAGCCTAACTTACGTGTGCTACTTACAGAGACTCTTTCTGCTTGATTTTGAGTAATCTCTACTTTGGGGTGAAAATCATTGTAAAAATTACTAATCATACTGTCCCATTGAGTTTTGCCATTGGCGATTTTGTCAAATTCTTCTTCTACGGTGGCTGTGAAAGAATAATCTACTATATCAGAGAAATGATTGACTAAAAAATCATTGACCTGCATGGCTATGTCAGTTGGGAAAAGTTTCATTTTTTCTGTTCCTGTAATTTCGGTCTTTGCTAAGGTATTGATATTGCCATTTTTGAGTATTAACTCCTGATATTTCCTTTCGCGCCCCTCCCTTGATTCTTTGAGTGTATATCCTCTTTGCTGTATAGTAGAGATAGTAGGAGCGTAAGTAGAGGGTCTGCCTATGCCCATTTCTTCTAATTTTTTTACCAGACTTGCCTCCGTATAGCGCGGATTGGGATAGGTAAATCTTTCTAAAGCCTTCATATAATCTAAGGCTAATACTTGCCCTATCGTCAGAGGAGGTAACATCCCTTTTTGTTCCTCATCTTCCTCATCATCAGAGGATTCTATATACACTTTCAAGAAACCATCAAAAAGTATCACCTCACCCATTGCTTGGAGTTTTTCGGGTAAGGGTTGAGATTGATTTTGAGGAACGATGTCTATAGTTGCGATGGTTCTTTCTAATTTTGCATCTGCCATTTGCGAAGCGATAGCCCTTTTCCAAATCAATTCGTACAAACGCTGTTCGTTGCGGTCGTTACCTGCTTGCTGTACAGCAAAGTTGGTGGGTCGTATAGCTTCATGCGCCTCTTGCGCGCTTTCTGACTTAGTTTTGAACCTGCGAATTTCTATGTATTCTTTGCCATAATTTTGTTCTATGGCATTAGTAGCTCCGCGAATAGCGTCTTCGGAAAGATTGAGCGAGTCCGTTCTCATGTAAGAGATATGCCCTGCTTCGTAGAGTTTCTGCGCCAAAGCCATTGTTTGCGAAACTGAAAAGAACAACTTACGACTTGCTTCTTGTTGCAAGGTAGAAGTTGTAAAAGGAGGGGCAGGAGACTTTTTAGCTGGTTTTTTTTCTAAATTGGCGATTTTGAAGGTAGCTCCTATACATTTTTGTAAAAACTTAAAAGCATCTTCTTGTTTTTCTATTTTTTGAGGAACTTCTGCTTCTAACTTTTTGCCTTTGTCCAAATTAAAATTTGCACTGATTTTATAGGCAGAGGTGCTTACAAACTTCTGTATTTCTCTTTCTCTTTCTACTACCAATCTTACCGCTACGGACTGTACGCGCCCCGCAGAAAGCCCCATTTTGACTTTTTTCCAAAGCACAGGGGAAAGTTCAAATCCGACTAATCGGTCTAATACTCTGCGTGCTTGTTGGGCATTGACCAAGTCCATATCTATCTGACGAGGATTAGCAATGGCTTTTTGTATGGCTGTTTTGGTAATTTCACGAAAAACAATGCGCTTAATTTTTTTGGTATCTATATTCAAAGTTTCTTTCAAGTGCCAAGAAATAGCCTCTCCTTCGCGGTCATCGTCAGTTGCTAACCATACAATTTCTGCCTGTTTGACTAATTTAGAAAGCTCGTTCACCAAAGACTTCTTATCTTCAGAAATCTCATAAATAGGCTTAAAACCATTTTTTATATCAATTGCATTATTATCTTTGGGAAGGTCGCGCACATGACCATAACTGGACTTCACTACAAAGTCTTTGCCCAAATATCCCTCTATCGTTTTTGCCTTTGCAGGAGATTCTACTATAACTAAGTTTTTCATTATTAACAGGTTAGTAGTATTTTTTTATAAGAATTTTATGTAATTTGATGATACAAAAAAGCCCCAAAATCGTATTATCGTCTTGCAAATATGCAAGTATCACCTAAATAAAATACTTTTTTGATTATAAATTTCAAAATAGAAAACGCAAATAAAAGATTTTTGGTTTTAATAAATTCCAATTGTATTTTTATGTTATTTTATAAATACCTGATTTTTAAGTATTTAATAAAAAAAATAAAAATTAGGCTAAAATCTTTTTTAAAGAGATTAGCCTAAGAGAGCAGTGATAGTATAGTCTTTGGGAATACTTACTATACTTTATTTAATACTTTATGACTTTGGAAGAAATAGCTTCGTTGCCTACCATTATTTTTAGGATATACATTCCTTGTGCAAAAGATGACAAATTACACTTATTGGCATAGAAGATAGTTTTCGCAATTTCTTCTGTATATAATATCCTTCCTGATAAGTCATAAATAGCCAAATGAAGTGGGTGTTCTTCTTTCAATTCTATTTCCAAATGAATAAAATCTAATGTTGGGTTTGGATATACCTTTATATTGGCAAATTGACTATCAACAGTAGTGTTTTTGTCTGTGGTATTGGATTCTTTTCGTCCGCCGCCGCCATTTCTGACGGTGATTACTTTGGTCAGAGTATCTCTACAATTCTGATTGGTAACTATCAAAGAAACATTGTAAGTACCATCTTTCTTGAATACATAACTTGGGCTTTCTTGGGTGCTGGCACTTCCATCTCCAAAATTCCAAGAATTAGAAAGTGGCTTGGGCGAGGTTAAGTTAATAAACCGAACTGTATCTCCCTGATTGACCGTACTTGCGGCTAAATAACGGGCTGTAATTCCTGGGGTGGCTAAAAGTGCGACTGTATCTCCCACCGTACAAAATACCCCTGAAGGACTACTAACTCTTACCCAGTAGGTATCAGCCACATTCACAGCTACTTTCTGGGTACTTGCTCTAAAACCTCTGGTCGAGAACCACTCGTAAGTAGCATTGGGTATGCCTGCGTCTAATTCTATTCTTTCGTTTTCGCAGACTACTCTATCTATGCCCAGATTGATTCTTGGAGTTTCTTTTCTTCGGATAATAATGGTATCTGCGATTTCACAACCCGCCATATTTCTTACTCTGACCCAGTACGTGCCTATGCGTGAAACATTCAAGGTCTTTGTGGTTGCTCCTGTTGACCAAATGTATGAAACATTGTCTAAGCCAGCATCAAGTGTAAGCGTTTCATTTGCACATATTTCTCTATCTATTCCCAAATTGGGTTTTGTAGAAGGTGTTACAGTAAGACTGACAGAAGAACTCCCAACGCATCCTGCTTGGTCTGACACTTCTACAGAAAACTGCCCACTTTGGCGCACTGTAAAAAATCTTCCTGTACTACCGTCTTGCCAACGATAAGTTCGCCATACTCCCGCGTCCAAAATCTCTCCTTCACAAATCGTTCTATCCATACCCAGATTGGGTCTAATCAGTGTTTCTAATCTTACTTCTACGGTTTCTTTGACAGTACACCCATTTTCAGAGGTAATTTCCACAGAATAAGTACCGTTTTGGGAAACAGTAAGCGTTTGATTAGTGCTTCCATCAGACCACAAATATTTGCTACCTATATTTCCCGCATCTAAAATTAAGGATTTCGCACACGTAGTTTTTAATTTGCCAAAATCTATTTTAGGAATAGGAAAAACTTTTATTTCTTGAGTAGTAGTACTTTGACAACCGCTTACAGATTGGACAAATAGTTTAACCGTATAAGTCCCTTCCTTTGCATATTTTTTCGTCGGATTTTTTTCTATTGAGGTAGTTCCATCTCCAAAGTCCCATTCAAAACTTCTGATTTCCCCAAATGCAATGGAGGAATTATTGGAAAGTGAGATTTCTGATTCGACACAAGCATTTTTAACGCTAAAATCTGCTTTGGGTATGGCAAAAATGACGACCTCTCTGGTGAGTGTGTCTGCACAATTTTTATTTGACTTTGCAATCAACCTAACTTTAAAAGTGCCTGCGCGCCTGAATATATAGACAGGCGTGGGCTGGTCTGAAGTACCGCCATCTCCAAAATCCCAAGCATACGTCATACTTACGTCCATACTATCTGGCTTCTCGATGGTAGATGTATTGGCAAAGGTAACAGCATTGCTTTCGCAAACGCTTGTGAATGAAAAACATGCCTTGGGTTTGGGATAAATAGGAATCCTTTTAGTCAATGAGTTTACACAACTATTGATTTGTGAGGTTGCTTCTAATTTGATATTGTACCAGCCTGCTTTTAAAAAATTCATAGAAAAATCTTTATCTCGGCTTGCCAAGCTGTCATTGACAAACCACTTATAACCTTGGATACTTCCATACAAAATAGTGGTCTGATTTTTAAAAGTTACTTTTTCCTTGCTACAAACTTCCCCTATGTCAAAATTTACATTGGGCAAAGGTGTAACATTTACCCAAATAGTCGCAAGACTGTCGCAACCACTTTGTAAATCTGTAATGAGTACAGTGTATTTGGACAAGGTAACAGAATCTGTAAAAATTTTGATAGACCTTCTTGTATTATCAATCAATGTACGAGAACTGTGCTGCCATTCGTAGCGATAATTTCCTGCTTGTATTGGTATGGCATCTATGGTGGTTTCTGCTCCAAAACAGACTAAGTAAGCTCCACCTTGACTTGATTTGGGCAAACGAGTTGGACTGGGTGGGTCTATACATTTTTGGCTTGCCACGGTAACTATGACTTGATTATTGTTCAGTACGTTGATAGCTTGAGGAGTTTCTACCACTCTTGTTGTTATATTTACACTTCCATCGCGCCTTTCCCAGTTCATACCATTATCGATAGACCGAAAAATACGCAAGTTACTTTCTATGAGTCCTGGGACTTCCTTGTCAAAATAATTGATGAAAGTAGCATTAACATTTGCAGTATTGATAGGTTTCAGGTTAAAATAGCGAAAAGCACTACTATCCGTTACAATGGTATTTTTCCCATGTGTACGTTCTACAATACCACCTAATCCAAATCCTTCATTTCCACCTATGTAAATCCCCATGCCAGAAACGTAGTTATTGAAATTAAATGGAATAATGCGAGAAGACCGCACCAAACCTGTTAGCCCATAAATGCGCCTGTCATTGGTTTCCCCCCAAATATTTCCCAAATTCCCCAAATCTACATTAAATCCGTTTAAGGATATATCACCACCCACAAAGAATAGAGAATCAAGAATATTGATATTTTGTCCTAACCTAACTTCATTACCTGCTTTGTTTAGTATTAAACGATTGAAGTTGATGGGGGAGCTTCCATTGATATTTTGTAAGGTATTTCCATTCAAAATTACCCTGCCCGCAGGAGTTTGGAACAATGGATTTGCCGCATTGTTGGTAATGTTCTGATTGATACGTAACTCACCTCCATTACTTATCACTCCACCTATTTCATTCACATAACTACCATTGATGTAGATTTTAGTTTGAGGATTGGCAACAGTAACATCTACTCCCCTGTTGGTGATAGTTACTTGTGCATAACCAATCTGATTTAACATCACAAATAATAATGCTATGAAAAAAGGAAAGTATTGCTTACTGTTCTTAATAAAAAAAAGTCGTAGTTTGTTCATAATAAAGTGATTACACGATTTTGAAAGTCTTTCAATAGTAATTTAAAATACCCATAAATCTTATTGCTAAATATCTATAATGAGGAGTAATAAAGAGTTACAACTTAATGATAAATGCCAATACATAGTAAGGCGGACGGTTTTCATGAGCTACGTTCCCACCTGTGTTATTAATCGTTACCGTATGAGTATGGTCACCAGCAGGTCGTACAGGAGTAGTTGCAGCAAATGCGTCAGAAAGGTCG
>JALOMS010000611.1 GCA_025455345.1 Thermoflexibacter sp.
TATTAGCTTTTCATATTGACAAACTGCAAAGGCAAGCCCCAAACTTCTTGTTTTTGACGACAGAAGGCAATGACTTTTTGTAAGTCATCTATCTTTTTGGCGGTAACTCTTACCTGCTCGTCCATGATAGAGGATTGGACTTTGAGGTCTAAATCTTTGATTTCCTTTACTATTTTTTTTGCTATTTCTTTTTCTATACCTTCTTTGATAGGAATTTCTTTTTTCGTCATTGCGCCTGATTGGTAGGCATCTTTAGACAAATCTAAGGATTTGGCATCTAAGTTTTGCTTTACCATGCGTTCTATGATGATTTTGACGATGGTATTCATTCTTAAATCATTCTCAGTAGTAATATTGATAATGAGATTTTTTTTGTCTAAGTCCAATTCCGTTTTGGAATCTTTGAAGTCAAAGCGCGTAGTGATTTCTTTCTTTGCTGTGTTTATTGCATTATCAAGTGTTTGATGGTCTATTTTATTAACAATATCAAAAGAAGGCATGGCAATATAGGGTTTAAAAATTTTTAGTGTAACTGTTTTTTAATTGCATTTATCATTTCTTGGTATTGAGGAATCTTGGCAAGAGCATCCGAAGCTATCTCAGCAGAACGCGTAAGAAAGGGGTAAAATTTAGAAATAGTCAGCTTTTCGGGTTTGATAACACCAACGTGAGTAAACAGTTGGAGTAAAATAGCCATGGCTACTGAGTATTTAAAGATGCTAAAAATAGCTCCAAGTATATTGTCAAAACCCTCAAATAAAACCTTGTTGATTACTTTTTTTAATAGCTTGCCTATCCAACTCACCAATACGGCTATCAAAGCAAAAAATAACAAAAAACTACCAAAAGAAAAACTTTTAGAAAATTCTGCCCAGTCATGTCCCATTTGTAAAGCCTTAAAAACCAATATCAAAAGAACAATAAAAACAAATAAGGAGATAATTTCTACAATCAGTCCTTTTTTATATCCCTTGTACGCACTCCAAATCCAGAACAACAAAATCAGCCCATCTAAAGTGCTAAGGTTATCAAATATGGTTTGTAAAAGCATTACAAAACAGAATCTTAAAAGTGAGGATTATTAAAATTTGAGTTGCTATTGTGATGATTAGGAGAACGTTGCCATATATAGATTACGAACATTACAAATACAATAATCACGCATAATACTGCTAACAATTTTAATAGACCCGCATTGCTATCTTCGGTATGTATCTTGGCTTGGCTTGCGGCGGCTACGTCTTTCATAATGCGAAGTTCTGTCTTTGCATCGCTGAGTTCTATGGTTGTTTTGTTCAAATCTGTGCGTGAAGTTGTTAGGTCTTCCATCAATTTTTGTACTTGCGCTCTCAAATCTTTGGCTTCGCTTTGGGCTGTTCCACTGGTCTGTGTGATATTTTTTACATCATCTTGTACTTTTTTGAGTTCTTCTTTGGTTTCTTTGAGTTGTTTTTGAGATTCGGCAAGGAGGTCTTGATTTGACTTCAAGAGGTTATTTTGTTCTTTATTTCTTTCAGTCATTGCTTCTACTTCCTTATTTTTTACTTCTATGATTTCGTGAAGACGTTTTTTGTCATCTTTAAGCTCGCGAATCATATTTTCTAATTCAGAGAGTGTAGATTGCTTTTCATTCATCTGTTGCCCTTTTGCCTCAAGCATCTGGTCTCTCTTATCTACATTTTTCCTTAGCTCATCAATGCCTTTTTTCAAATCAGCAATTTGTTCTTCTTGAGATTTAATCGTCTTAAGGTGTCCTTCATTGGTCTTAACGAGGTCTTGGTTGCTTGCTTCCAGATTGCGAAGAATCTGTTCGTCTTCTTGGGAGAGGCTTGGTTTGGCGACCAAATAAATTCCTGCCCCTGCCAAAAGTATAATTACGACAATGCGAATAATGCTTGTGTGTGAAATCATACTCTTTTTTATATTAATATTCATACCTTTATATAAAATTACGTGGGTGAGCTATTATCATAAGTAATTCTACTGCTAAATTAGGCAAAAAAACTTAATAGTCAAATTTTTATGCAAAAAAGTTAAAGTAAAACTTTAAGTGTGGTGATTTTTTACAAAATATCTTGTGCATTTTTCTTACTTTCTATGGAAAGCATTTCTTTGTAATGATAAACTGTGATTCCTTCTTCGGAAAGTTGGAGGTCAAAAAGTCCTTGTGTGTAAAGTAAGTCAAGCTCTTGTTTTACTTCTTCTATGGAAAAGTCTGATGCCAAGGCAACTTCAGTAGGGGTGATTTTGCCGTGTTGGGCAATTGCTGTTTTGATAATAAATTTTGCTAATATTTGTTCATCGTGTTTATTTGCTTCTTTGAAAGCCCAATTCAATAACCAAATACCTACTGAAGTAGGGAATAAGCCAAATAATCCCCCCACAATCAAGCCTGTATTAGTTTCTCCTTTGATGAATATGGTAATGCCTGATATTAAAAAAAACATACCTATTAGTAGGCTTGCAAAACCTAAAAATAAGCGCAGGATATTAGCAAATGAAAAGAACAAGTGATTCATAGTGATAAGTCCAAGAGGATACAAATATTAATGGTTAAAGTAAGCTAATTTTTTCCTAAAAACAGAAATTATTAGGGCTTTTGGATAATACTATTGGTAGGCAATAGGTTTTGTATTGATTTGATGTCTATTTTGCTTAGAAGAAATGGGGGCATATCGCACTCTTTCCCAATGATATACGTAAAAATCAAATCCTCACCGATTATACCCAAATAGATTTCATTTAGAAAGTCCTCTTTTTGCAGTTTTTGTCTGATTTCGTCTGTTACATCTTGAGATGGCTTAGTAAAACTATTTTCTATGTGCTTGTCGATAGCCTCAATGTATTGGGTTCGCAGTTTTTCAGCGATAAATTTGCGCGCATCTGTAAGTTTTGTTCCAAAAATATCTTTCAAACTGATAATATCTTGTTTTTTAATGGAAAAAGTAACTATCTTATTTTCTTTGCTTTCGCACTCCATTCCATTAGCAACGAAAGAGTAGTTAAAATCAACTGTTATCAAATCATTTGTAATAAAATACACAGAATCATAGCGTTGAATATACTCATATTCTGAATCTTCGTCTTCCAAAGGGCTTTTTTCTACTATTCTGATAGAATCCAAGCGCGCAAGATTGACGAAATCCGCGATTAGTTCATTGACTTTCTTAAATTTTTCTTTGTCTTCAAAAACTGTATAGTGGATAAGTTCTTCTACCCGTCCTTGTTTGATATTAACTTGATGACGCGTAAAGCCAATGCCATTCATAGTAAATGATTGGTCTTGTCTTTTGATTCCATCTTCTTTTTCTGCCAACTCATTATCTACCGCAATACTATCTTGGGCTGAGGATTGGCTGTTGTTTTCTTGAGATGAATTACAGCCGAACAAGACAAAAAAAATAACTGCTATAAAAAACAGAAAATAATCGTTTTTTTTACTCATAA
>JALOMS010000612.1 GCA_025455345.1 Thermoflexibacter sp.
GGCTTAGGGAGTAATTCCTCATAAGTACCCTGCTCTGATACTTCCCCGTCTTTGAGAATCACTATTTTATCACAATTCACCAACATCGTAGGGTCATTAGATACACAAATGAGTGTCCAAGGATTGCGTCTGTCTAAGAGAAAATTTAAAACGCGAAGACGCTCTTCTTTTTCTAAAAAATGAAAAAAATCATTTAAAATCAATAACTTAGGCTTTTCGGCTATGCAACGCGCAATCGTTATTTTGGTAAGAATACTATTAGAAAAAGATTTTGCACCAGCGGTGAGTTCGGTATGCAATCCATCAGGCAATGCGTGTACCAAATCTGTCAGTCCCAAGTTTTCCAAAGCCCAAAGGACATCATCATACGTGATATTGCTACGTCCCATTTGGATATTTTCAAAAAAAGAACCATCAAAAATATTATCAGTCGAAAAATTAGAGGCAATCGCATCACGCAGACTTGGCAAGCTAATCTCGCGCATAGAGATATTATTTAAAGCAATAATTCCTTCATAAGAATCCAACAAACCGCTTAGTATTTTGGCAAATGTACTTTTCCCAGCAGAGCCAAAACCTGCGATACATATCCTTTCTCCAGATTTGACCTCTAAAGTAACATTTTTCAGTGCATAGTTATTTCCATTGGGATACTTGTATCTTAAGTTCTTTATCTTTACTGATAAGGGAGTATTAATCGTATTAGGGAACAAAATACCTGTTTTCCTCTCCAAAGGCAAGTCTGTAACATAGCCTATTTTGTCCACGGCGGTTAGCATATCAAAGATGGTACTAAGGCTGGAGATTAGTTTTTCTATGGCATTAATAATCAATATAATAACAATTTCTGAAGCAACGAACTGACCTAATTGGATTTGTCTATCTATTACTAAGAAACTTCCTATGATGAGTAGCCCACCTGTTACTATTGTTTTAAATCCAATCACATTGGCAAACTGAACCATGAGAACTTTGAAGTGCTTTTTCCTGTAATAGAGATAGTTATTTACTAAATATTCTGTTTTGCTTAAGGGGAGAGCAGTATGACCTGCCATTTTGAACACTTCTAAGGTACGAGCCAATTCTTCTAACCAATGAGCTACTTTGTACTTGTACTTGGACTCAATGATGCTTGCTCTCAATCCATTAGGTCCTGTCAAATAGACCATGAGAGTCAGAGCAACGATGACCCCAACACCAAAAAAAACAAAGAAAGGGTGATAGAATGAAAGTAAGATTAGACCAAAAATAATCTGCAATAGGCTACCTGTCATGTCTATCAGTAACTTAGGTAGCCCTTTTTGTAGCGTTAGCACATCAAAAAAGCGATTCATCAATTCTGGTGCATAGTAGTTGGCAAGAGCTTCCGTTCGTACTTTAGGAATCCGATGACTAAACTCCATCGCCGCTTTGACAAAAATCCTTCGTTCTATGACTTCCACCAATGAATACTGCAATATTTGCAAACCGCCAGCCACCAATACCCCCAAAATTACAAAAGCAATCAATAAAACAATGGAATTAAAAATCACTCCGCCTGACACTAAGTCCATCATGGCTTGAATCCCCAAAGGCAAGGTCAAACTTATTAAGGCGATAATCAAGGCATAAAAATAAATGTATAAAATATCTCTTTTCTCTACACTCAATAGGCGAAACAAGCGGTTAATAGGAGATAAAGTTTCCCCTTTCTTCATATCCTTATCAGAAAGCAAGGGCGTAAGAGGGAAAGGCGTAAAATAAGTAACCTTATTACTATCTCTGGTAAATAATTTGTCAAAATAAGGATTGATGTCTTCTATATGTTCTTCTTGGTCTTGTCTATAAATATATCCTTCCCATGCGTCTTCTTCGTTTTGGAAAAATATAATAGGCACTTGGTGTTGATTCTCTGTAACAAAAGTAAGTACAGGTATCTCGCTGATATTGACCAAATCGACAAATTTTGCTACTTCAATATCATTCCTTAACAAAGCTAAGTCTTCCTTTTGGCTTTGTTCGGACAGCGAGTTCATAAATATATCTATATCATCTTTGAAATCAATAAGTTGATTCATGTCATATCGGGATTCCATTAGCCCGACTTGATGATTGGACAATTCAGCTAAACGCTTGATAATTAATACGGAGCAAGTAGATTTCATGAGTGTTTACTTGTTAGTAGATGCACTATACTTAACGCAAAAACATAAATTTTGTTTAATATTCCCTCTATTTCCCAATCACAAGCAAATAAAACATACGATTTTGATTTTACCGATTTTTTGAGGTTAATGTTTTAAAAAAGCCTTTTATTCTTTTGGCAAAATCATATTTACACAAAATTAGTTATTTTTGTTTTAAATCAATAACGCAAATACATTTATGCCAAAATTTCAATTTGAGGGAAAAGAATATAATAACCCTGTAGAATTATCTTTGGACATCATAGGCGGAAAGTATAAAATGCCTATTCTGTGGCGATTAAAGGATAAAGTATGGCGTTATGGAGAGCTGAAAAAAGATTTAGGAAGAATTACCCACAAAATGCTCACAGAACAATTGCGCGAATTGGAACATGACGGACTAATCAGCAGAAAAGTATATCCTGAAGTTCCGCCCAAAGTCGAATATACAATTACTGAGTTGGGGCGGCAAGCTGTACCAATTATAGAAATGTTGAGAAAGTTTGGAGAAGATTTTTACAAATTAGCTTTAAATAAATAAACAAAATTGTTATAAAAACGAAAAATCTACAAGTCATACGTTTATTGTTGGTGGTGTATTTGTTATTAAACATCAGTTGCAAAAAAACAGCAATACTCACACCAGATAATATTAAGTAATCCAACAAAAATAAAAGTATATTTACATTTTCATAAGTGTTTTACAAAATTACTTAAGCCTATTTTGCAATAAAAATACCCATGCGCTTAATGAAAAAAAGATGTAGTCTTTTATCAGCCTACATCTTTAGAAATTAAAAAAAATGCTATTAACACTTTTTTGAAAACTATTGATTTACTTTTTATTCATTTCAAATACTACTGCTACTGCGTTTTTACCATTACTTTTCGCACTAAAATAGATTTTGTCCCCACCCGTAAATTTGACATTTTGCACTGCGGTATTACCAAGTGCTTCTGTTATTTTTGCCTGATAGGTACTCGCTTTACTATTACTAATACGTTCATTAAGAGCCTTATAGTCTATTTTTTCTTTGGTAAATATTACAGCCATTACATCTTTTGTGCCTACATTGTCCAATTGTAAGGAGTAATCTTTGGGAAATAATCTTGACCCAACTATACCCATAAACGCTGAATGTTTTTCTGTATAAGGGAATAGCACATAACTTGTCCCATTAGTTTCCTGACCAAATACATAAGTATAACATTCTACATCATTTTTGACAGCTATTTTGAATTTAGTATTTGGTAGAATGACTTTCGTAGTTTCAAAAAC
>JALOMS010000065.1 GCA_025455345.1 Thermoflexibacter sp.
AGTGTTAAAACCATCAAGAACAGGGGTTTTGTTGGAAGCTATAGATGAGAAGAAAGCAAAAATTATTGCAAATACCCAGCAAAGAGTTTCTATTTTGAAGGAAGTTTCTATTTATGCCAATAATTCAGAGGGTTCAGTACCTTTGAATGAAGTATTTTTAATTATCAAAGAAAAACATGGCGCAAAAGTAAATGTTGATACGACTAATAATAAAACCTTATTTGCTTTTTTAGAAGAGATTGTACCTGATTATGACAAAGAAAAAGTATATGGCTCTGATGTGAAAAAACTAATTTCTTGGTACAACATTCTTTCTCAATACTATCCAGAAGTTTTTACGGCGAAAGAAGAAGAAAATACAGAGGAAAGTACAGCAATCAAAGAAGAAAATACATCTGAAAATACGTCTAATGACTAAGTAAATACCTAAGAATCAAGTAAGAATAATCATCAGTAAATGAGTTACTTGATTCTTATTTTTGGCATCATCCGCTCAAAAAAATAGTAAATGACAGCAGGTATTATTGGGGCAGGAATTGGAGGCATATCTACGGCTATCCGCCTGCGTTTATTAGGATTTGAAGTAAGTGTTTTTGAGGCAAATCCTTATTGGGGTGGCAAGTTATCAGAGTTCGATATCAATGGGTATCGATTTGATGCTGGTCCTTCTCTGTTTACTATGCCCCATTTTGTTGAGGAACTTTTCACGTTAGCAGGGAAAAAACCTCAAGATTATTTTGAATATGAACAACTTGAGGTAATTACTCATTACTTCTACGAAGATGGAACTGTCATTTACGCCTATTCAGACCCTCACAAGTTTGCTCAAGAAGTCGAAGCAAAAACAGGTGAAAAAGCAACCAAAGTCCTAAAATTCTTAGCAAAAAGTGAAGAAAAATATAAGCTAACAGGAGATATTTTTTTAAGACGTTCTTTGCATACTTTAGACAGTTTCCTCAATAAAGAAACGCTTTGGTGTGTACTAAATGCGTATAAGTTAGATGCTTTCCGCACAATGAATCAAGCAAACGAAGCCATATTTGATAATCCTAAGATTGTTCAATTATTCAATCGCTATGCGACCTACAATGGTTCTGACCCTTGGCAAACACCAGCAACTCTCAATATTATTCCTCATCTTGAGTTTGGCATAGGTGCTTTTTTTCCTAAAAAGGGAATGTTTGCTATTACCTCAAGTTTGGTAGAATTGGCTAAGGATTTGGGGGTTCGCTTTGTATTGGAAGCAAAGGTGGAAGAAATTGAGATACATAATCATCAGAGCAAAAAAAGAATAAAAGGAATAAAAGTGGGTGAACAGAGCTATGAGTTTGATTTGGTGGTAAGTAATATGGATATTGTCAATACGTACAAAAAACTCTTAAAAAAAGAAAAACAACCAGCAAAAATCTTAGAACAACCCAAATCAAGTTCTGCATTGATTTTTTATTGGGGCATAAAGCGAGAATTTGAACAACTTGATTTGCATAATATATTTTTTAGTCAAGACTATAAAGCAGAGTTTGAGCATATTTTCAATCAAAAAAGTATTTATCACGACCCTACAATTTATATTAATATTTCTTCTAAGTACAAAAAAGAGGACGCGCCCCCCCAATGTGAGAACTGGTTCACGATGATTAATGTACCTAATAATTCAGGGCAAGATTGGGATTCGCTGATTGCCCAAGCCCGGACCAACATCATTAGAAAACTTAATCGTATGTTAGGGGTAGATTTGGCTCAATATATTGAAGTAGAAGAAGTTTTAGAGCCAAGAAGCATAGAATCAAAAACTTCATCTTCGCAGGGAGCTTTATATGGCAATAGTAGTAATAATCGCTATGCGGCTTTTCTACGTCATGCAAATTTTTCTTCAGAAATAGACGGTTTGTATTTTTGCGGGGGTAGCGTACACCCTGGCGGAGGTATCCCTTTGGCTCTTAGCTCAGCAAAAATTGTAGGCGATTTGGTGCAGAAAAAATACACATAGGTAATTTTACAAATGTATAATCGCACACAATTATATCTTTACTTTTTTTAATAATCTATTTTTTACCAAAGCGGCAACAAGCATAAAAAAAGCCAAAAAAGTACATACTCTCGCTATATAATCTCCCATTTGTACATAAAAAGTTCTTGTTTCTTTATTCGCTTTGACCTTATTGCGAAGGGCTATCATTTCATTATATTTAGAAACTTGGATAATATCACCTCTTTGATTGATAAAACCAGAAATCCCTGTATTGGCGGCTCTTGCTATACTTCTACGGGTCTCTATTGCTCGCAAGCTGGCATGGGCAAGATGCTGAACGTGTCCTGAAGTATTGCCCCACCACCCATCATTGGTAATGATACATATAATATTTGCTCCTTTTTGTATATACTCGGTAACATATTCGCCATAAATGGATTCGTAGCAAATAACAGGAGCAAAACCAACACTATCTTTATTAAAAAAAGCCTCTCTTTCTTCCTGTATCCCTAAGTCGCCCGCTATTCCTCCCAAATTAATCATAAACGCACGTCCAAATAATTTGAAAATATCTCGCAAAGGGTTGGTTTCTACCCCAATTACAAGTTTGGATTTGTGATAAAGAGCTATTTTGCCATCATCTCCTTTAAAAATAGGGTCATTATATGTTTTTTCTTGATTTCCTACAAAAATAGCCATATTAAAATAGTCATAAAACATTCCATTGGCATTCCTTGTGGTGGGGGTAGCATCAGGCGAATCATAAATCACATAAGAATCTGCCCCAGAAAGAAAGGATAGGACAGGGTATTGCTGTTGTAATTGCATCATGCGCTGTACCGCTTCTACCCTAAGAACATCTTGTTCTGGAAATGCTTCGTGCAGAGAGGTTTCTGGGAAAGCGACCAAAGCCGTATTAGGAGTTAGTTGTGTTTGTGAAAGCTGGAAATAGCGATTTACCTGCTCGTGATATTGGACAAAAGATGTTGTATTTGTTTCGCCAGTATTGGCATTATAAGTAAATTTTTCCGTGTAGCAATCTAAGTTGGGCTGTACTACCACGATTTCTACCTCTTTGCCTTTTTCTTCGTAAGCAAAATAGAGATAATAAGAAAATAACAAAGGCAATATCAAAACAATAAGTGCTGGCGTTAATTTCTTATTTTTAAATAAATAATTAAAAATCAATACGTTAATCCATAAAACCCATATCGCTCCTCCAAAAATTCCAGTGTATTCGTACCATTGCACCCAAGCAGGCATAAATCCAAATGGATTGCCAATGAGTAGCCACACCCAAGACAAAGACCAGTGTAAATGTACATACTCAAACGCTATCCAACAGACAATAAATGCCAAATAACCAAACCTATCTTTAGAATATTTTTTTATCCAGTAAAAAAGCAAAACGGGTATAGTCATTAGGGCAGAGTTAGCCACAAAAGCGGCAATACTTCCTCCAATCGTAGAGTTCCAAATCCACCAAGTAGCAGTAATATTCCATATCAGCATAGCCAAATAACTCAATGACCACAATTTCCAAAGAGGTTTTTTATATTTACCACTATTCTCTGTAATGTATTTTTCTATGGCTAATAAGGGAATAAAGGCAAAGAAAATCAGCCAAAAACTGTATTTGTACCAAGACAAACCAGCCAAAAGACCGCAACAAACAGCTAATAAAAGTAGATAATAGGATTTGGAAGAAATGTTTTGAAGGAAAGTTCTCATCGATTTGATTTTGAAAATTAAGCATGGCAAAATTAAAAAAATAACCCTAAAGATGAGTAATTTCTTTAGGGTTATTTTTGTATTATCCTGCCATATTGGCTAATTCTTTGGTAGCATACTCACCTGCCATGAGCTTGTCTTTGATTGCTTCAAAGGCATTGATGGTACGCTCTACATCTTCCAACGAGTGAGCGGCAGTAGGTATTAATCGCAACAGTATCACATCTTTAGGAACTACGGGATATACGACCATAGAGCAGAAGATTCCAAAGTTTTCTCTCAAATCTACGATTAAATTACCAGCTTCTGGAACACCCCCTTGCATAAACACAGGTGTTACAGGTGTATTGCTTACTCCAATATTGAATCCTCTTGACCTCAAGCCATTTTGTAGTGCATTGGTAATTTCCCACAACTTATTTTTGTATTCTGGGTGTTTGCGGAGAAGTTCTAATCGCTTCATGTTCCCAATTACTAAGGGCATAGGCAAAGTCTTAGCAAAAATCTGCGAGCGCATATTATAACGCAAAAAGTCAATTACTTTTTTGGGTCCAGAAAGAAACCCCCCAATACTTGCCATAGATTTAGCAAAAGTAGAAAAGTAAATATCTATCTCATCTTGTACGCCCTGCTCCTCACCTACGCCTGCCCCTGTTTTGCCCATTGTTCCAAATCCATGAGCATCATCTACTAACAAACGGAATTTGTATTTTTTCTTTAGTTCTACGATTTCTTTTAGCTTCCCTTGGTCGCCTAACATACCAAATACTCCTTCTGTAATTACTAAAATAGCTCCACCTGTTTCTTCGGCTATGCGCGTTGCTTTTTGCAAACGGTCTTCGCAGGAGGCAATGTCATTATGCTCATAACGAAAACGTTTCCCGATGTGCATACGCAAACCGTCTATGATACAAGCGTGGCACTCGGAGTCATATACGACTACATCTTTTCTATCCAAAATACTATCAATGGCAGACATAATTCCTTGATAACCATAGTTTACTACTATTGTATCTTCTTTTTGTACAAAATCAGATAGCTGACGCTCAAAATCTTCCAAAATAAACGAATTACCTGACATCATACGCGCACCCATAGGATATGCCAAGCCAAACTTGGTCGTTGCTTCAGCGTCTGTTTTCCTTACTTCGGGGTGATTTGCTAAGCCAAGATAATTATTCAAACTCCAAACCAACACATCTTTGCCTCTAAATTTCATGTGAGGTCCTATTTCTCCTTCTAAGCGTGGAAACATATAGTAGCCATAAGCCCTATCTGCATGTTGCCCCATGAGGTTGCTATCCAATTTTAATTTATCAAACAAGTCTGTCATCGAAAAATCTATTTAAATGTTTATAAATCAGTCTATATTTTTAGTATTGCGAAAAATCGTGCAAAATTAATACATTCTTAAGAATTTATGATATTTTAAAGTATAATAATTTTCATCTTATACCGTGTATATATTTTTGGCGATGTACATTCCTAATATCAATGATAGATGGCAACACAAAAGACTGATTATCAAATAAAAAAACAAACTTGTCCAGTTTTCATTTTGCCAAAAACTCCATAATTCACTACTAAAAGTAGAAAAAGTGCTAAACCCACCACAAACACCTACCATGATAAACAATCTCCATAATTCATGGTTTATAAATTTGCTCTGAACCCAATAAGCACTTGCTCCTAACACAAAGCAAGCAAGTACATTAGCCAATAAAGTCCCCCAAGGTAGAAGAACAGACATGGGGTTGAGCCAAGAAGAAATCGCATAGCGCAGACAACTCCCCAAACCCCCGCCTAAGAAAATGATTATAAAATGTTTGAACATCAGGATTTATATAGAATGATGGTAAACCAGCGCATATCAAACTTCTAAGAAGAAAATATCCAAATAGTATGTCTGCCTAATGAGAGTAATTAGAAAAACAATCTAAATGGATATTTGCATTTCTTATTCATTAAGAATGATAAACGATTGATAATATTATATTTATGCCAATGGTTTTGCTTTCATATTAATTACTTCTTCTTTAGAAAATCCATTTTGTCGGAGGTATTTTGCTCCTAAGTATTGGCACTCTTGGAGTGATTGCATACCAGAGAAAGGTACATTTAATTTCTCATACTGATATACCTCTTTCAAAGACATGGTTTGATTATTATCTCCAACACTGACATCTATGTCCAGTGTCGTCAGTTGGCAAGGATGCTCATAACCACAAGCGTGTGTAATTTCTAACATTTCTTTGCGTAAAGTCTTGACATAGTTATAAAAACGAACAGACTTGTAGGCAGGGTCTAATCCAGAAGCTAACCATTTGTTGTTCGTTGCTACTCCCGCAGGACAGCGATTGGTGTGGCATACTTGGGCTTGGATACAGCCAATAGACATCATAGCTTCTCGCGCCACATTGACCAAGTCAGCACCCATTGCAAAAGCCATGAGGGCATTCGCAGGAAATCCCAATTTGCCTGAACTAATAAAAACGACTCTATCTGTTAATCCCGCTTGTGCAAATATCTTATATACATTGGTAAAGGCATGAACAAAAGGAAGGGCGACGTGGTCTGCAAAAGCTGGAGGAGCCGCACCAGTTCCACCCTCGCCCCCATCTATGGTGATAAAATCAGGTCCTTTGCCTGTCCTAAGCATGATTTCAGCCAATTCGTACCAAGAATCCATTTTCCCTACCGCAGACTTAATGCCAACAGGTAGCCCTGTTTTATCTGCTATTTTTTCCACAAAATCCACCAATTGAGGCACATTGGAAAAGGCAGAATGGTACGAAGGAGAAAGTACGTCTTTTCCCATCTCTACATGACGGATTTTTGCAATTTCAGGGGTTATCTTTTTCCCAGGCAATACGCCGCCTTTGCCGGGTTTTGCTCCTTGAGAAAGTTTGACTTCTATGGCTCTGACAAAAGGATTTTTTTCTACTAACTGTACGATTTTATCAAAACTAAACCGTCCGTCCAACTCTCTACAACCAAAGTAACCTGTCCCAAAATGAAATATCACATCTCCTCCAAAACTATGATAAGGAGAAAGCCCTCCTTCGCCTGTATTGTGATAACAGCCAGCAAGTTTAGCTCCTTTATTAAGGGCTTCTATGGCATTGGCAGAAAGAGAACCATAGCTCATAGCTGAAATATTGACCGCAGAATAGGGTCTAAAAGGTTTTTTACGGTTGGTAGGCAGACCTATGACCTTTGCACATGGCAAAAAGTAAGGGTCTTTGTAATTAGTATGATTTTCTTTGACAGGAAAAGGAAACATAGAAGAATTGATAAAAATATGCCCCGCTTGGAATAGGTCTTTGTCCGTCCCAAATCCTTGATAGTTGTTTTCCTGTTTGGAAGAAGCATATACCCAACTACGCTGACTACGATTAAAAGGCAATTCTTCGCGATTGTTTGCCACAATATACTGTCTTAACTCTGGACCTATCGTTTCTAACAAATACCGCAATCTTCCTACTACAGGATAGTTATTTTTTATCGTTTGTTTTTTATTCCTGATGTCTTGAATAAAAATCACAATAATCACAAGCAGGAGCAATACAAGAAAATAAAAACCCCAAGGCAAGCTGGATGTATATTCAGCAAAACGCTCAAAAGCAGATAGTTCTCTGACTATTTCTTCTTTCATGTTGTTTATTTAATTGGTTAATATTAAAGTAAAAAAAATTGAGATTGGGTAAAATTAGGAGGTATTCTATTGTAAATTTTTTCTAAATTAGAGGATTTTGTACCAAAATCCAAAAATAATGAAATGATATTTTAAAATGTGCAATTTTTCTTTCTACCAATATTTTGTTTAAATTGGATTTGTTTTTCATAAATCTTACCTGACTCATCTATATTAATAATAAAACATGGAAACTCATATACTAATTGGGCTTAAACGCTATGCGAAAGAAGTGCGCCAAGAATTGGACAATATTCTTGCTTATTGGCTTAGAAATACTTATGATGAGAAAAATGCTACTTTTCATCACAAAGTCAATAAAGACAATCATGCGGATGCGCTGGCTAACAAAGGCTGTGTGTTGGGCAGTCGAATTCTTTGGACGTATTCTGCAGGGTATAATTTTGATAAAGAAGCATATAGTAAGTATCTTCCTTTGGCAGATGTAGCTTATCAAAACCTTACCAACTACTTTATTGACAAAGACTTAGGAGGTGTTTATTGGACTACAGATAGTAAGGGAAATCCATTGGACTCAAGCAAACAATTATACGCACATTCCTTTGCGGTATATGGTCTAAGTGAGTATTTTAAAGCAAGTAAGAGGCAGGAGGTCTTAGGTGATGCGATAGGCGTTTATCGTGCAATGGAACAATATGCCTTTGACAAAGAAAATCTTGGCTATATAGATGCTTTTAGTAGGGATTGGAAACCCACAGAAAAGCTACACCTCAGTCATGATGGAGCAAAAAAGACCATGAATACCCATTTACACATTTTGGAAGCCTACACCAATTTGTATAGGGTATGGAAAGATGAAGGACTCAAAAAACAGCTTAAAAATGTGATAGACAATTTTTTACAGCATATCATAGACCCAAGCTCTTATCATCTCATTCTGTTTTTTGACGAGAAATGGCAACCTACTTCACAGATGGATTCTTATGGGCATGACATAGAATGTTCTTGGCTACTATTAGAGGCGGCAGAGGTATTAGGAGAAAAAGATTTGATAGAAAAAGTTAAGCCAATATGTGTACAGATGGCTTTAGCCGCCGCTATGGGCTTAGAAAAAGATGGTAGTATGCGTTACGAACTTGACCGAAAGACAGGACATAGGAACGAAGATAAAAGTTGGTGGGTGCAAGCAGAAGCAATGGTTGGTTTTTTGAATGCGTGGCAGATTACAGGAGCTAAACATTTCTTAGACAAATCCTTAGATAGCTGGGAGTTTACCAAAAAGCATCTTATTGATGCTAAAAATGGAGAATGGTACATGTCGGCAGATAATAAAAACAGCGATAAAGTCAATCTTTGGAAATGTCCTTATCACAATGGCAGAGCGTGTATGGAAGTATTCCATAGATTGAAAGACAAGCATTATAAATTAAGATAGCTATTTTTATATTTGGCAAAAATTTTGATACCTTTGTCAAGGTATTATTACTTAAATTAACTTCCAACATTAGTGTCAGACATAGTTCTTAAAGTCGAAAATTTATATAAAAGATACCGCCTTGGAGTAGTAGATAGGCAAGCCTTTAAAGAAGATATGATAAGCTGGTGGGCAAAGGTACGAGGCAAACCTGACCCGTATGAGCAGTACATCACCAGCAACGAACTTGCCAATATCAAAGATAGCGAAACGCTTAAAAGCCTGAAAGCGAATTATGTATGGGCTTTACAAGACATCAATTTCGAAGTCAAACAAGGCGAAATCGTAGGTATCATAGGCAAGAACGGAGCAGGCAAATCCACTTTGTTAAAAATATTGTCTAAGACCACTACACCTACCAAAGGACGAGTAAAAATCAAGGGACGTATAGCAAGTTTATTGGAAGTAGGAACGGGCTTTCATGGAGAACTGACGGGCAGAGAAAACATCTATCTCAATGGAGCAATTCTTGGCATGACACGCCACGAAATCAAAAAACACTTAGACGAAATCATAGACTTTGCGGGCGTAGAGGCGTATATAGATACTCCAGTAAAGAGGTATAGTTCGGGTATGTATGTTCGTCTTGCTTTTGCAGTAGGAGCGCATTTGCTCTCTGATATTCTGATAGTGGACGAGGTATTGGCGGTGGGTGATGCAGACTTTCAAAAAAAATGTATTGGGAAAATGAAAGATGTAAGTACAGGGGAAGGGAAGACTGTGCTGTTTGTGAGTCATAATATGGCTGTTATCCAAAATTTATGCACACAAGGTTTACTATTGGCAAATGGGCAACAGCAAAGTAAAAAAGAAGAAATCCCTCTAATTGTTCAACTGTATAATTTAACAATTAGTAGCAAATTAATAGAAGATATGGCATATCGAAAGGATAGGGAAGGAAGTGGAGATTTAATATTTACAGCTTTATATTTTTTGGACAAAAATAACAATAGAATAGATAATCCTATGTGCGGACAATTTTTAAAAATAAAACTGTTTTACAAACTACAAAAACATCTGAAAAATGTTTCTATTGCCATAGGCTTTAACTCTTGGTCAGGGGAAAATAAAATTATTCTATGGACAGATTTGGTCAATGCCAATTACAGTGAAATAAAAGAGGAAGGATCTTTTGAGTGTATAGTAGAAAAGTTTCCTTTGGCTCCTGGCAATTATTTAATAAATCTTTTTGCTAAATCAGAAGATATAATTGTAGATTGGTTACAAGAAGCAATGACGGTTTCTGTGGAAAATGGAGATTATTTTGGTACTGGAAAAAATATAACAACAACGCACAATAGTGTACTTATACATCATTCTTGGAAATAAAAAATGTTACAGCAATATTTATCACAACTGAATAAGGCAAAAACCGTCTATAAATCTATCTCTTACACGTTTATAGAGTATTTTATTTATTATTTTAAATGGATAAAAACTAATGATGGACAACACTTCCCAATCAAAGATGGACTTCCTTGGATTAATTTTGCTTCATTAAGGTTTTTGGATAAAATTATTAAGCCCTCAATGAAAGTCTTTGAATTTGGGGCGGGAGGGTCTTCTATTTTTTTTGCCAATAAAGTACAAAAAATAATTTCTGTGGAGCATGATAAAAGTTGGTTTACAAATGTTGAAGTTGAGATTGCCAAAAGAAAACTTACTAATTGGGAAGGATACTGTGTAGAGCCTGTTTTTCTTGAAAGTGACATAGGTAGCACAAATATTGCAGACCCCAAACAATATCTTTCAGGTGACTTGCAATACAAAAATTTTTCATTTAAGAGCTATGCTTCTTATATAGAAAAATATGATGACAATTTTTTTGATATGGTTTTTGTAGATGGGCGATCTCGTCCTTCCTGCCTAATGCATAGCTTCAATAAGGTAAAAAAAGGCGGATATTTAGTTTTAGACAATGCAGATATAGATTATTACTTGACCCACTTCAATAAAGATATATTAAATGGTTCATTTAAACTAATATTTGATAAATATGGTGCAGGTCCCTATAGTAGCTTATTTTGGGAAACAGTTGTTTGGCAAAAGATATATTAAGAAAAATGATACTATTAAAAAAAATTATTAAATCTTTAATTAATAAAATTGGATATGATATTAATCGATATCATCCTCCTATAACACCACCACCACCACCACCTAACCCACACATACATTTGTCTGCATGGGACTATCAAAAAAAATGGGTAGAGCCATTTTTAAAAAATAGCAATACTATTTTAGATATCGGTAGTGGCAACTATCCTTCACCTGTGGCAAACATATTAGCAGATTTTTTTCCTGATAATACCATACACAGAAGTGGTAAATTGAAAGAAGACAAACCTACGGTGATATGTTCGGTGGAGAGATTACCTTTCTTACATAAATCCATTGATTTTGTTATCTGTTCCCATATTTTTGAACATATCAATAGTCCCCAAAGAGCGGGCGAAGAAGTTGGAAGAATTGCACATAGAGGCTATATAGAAACACCTGCTTATGGTAAAGATATTTTGATAGGTTCAGGCTATTTACATGAGTGGCAAGTAGTGGCTTTTCAAGACACTTTGCATTTTTTTGCCTATTCCGAAAGGCAGAAACAAGCCCATGTGAAGTCCCCTGTAATGGATATTTGGGTACAACCAGAATATCATCAATGGCAAGACTTTTTCTGGGAAAGACAAGACTTATTTAATGCTTGTTTATTATGGGAGGACAAACCTCAAATTATAGAATATAGAAACATGAATAATGTCCTTAAACCTTTATCTAAATGGGTTCCCGTTCCTGAAGAATACATGATTAAGGAAAGTCCTGCACTTAATAGTTCAGAAATTACACTTTTAGAAAAATGTTTGGCTACTCCTGATGGATTAAGTTCCCTCAAATACGAAGATGGAGTATTTGTTAACAAAACAAAAGATATTTTCTATCCAGTACGTGGTAAACGAATCTATTGTGAAATTGCTTATATGTACCAATAAAATATTATGAAAATCATCATCATCACTCCTTGGCACTCCGAGGTAATGGGCTATTCAGACAATTTTTTACCTAAAGCACTTGCTAAATTAGGGCATGAAGTCCATTTGATTAGTTCTAATGCTCAAGTATATTACAATCTGTCTTTCTATAAACAAGTATATGAACCTTTCTTAGGTCCACCAATTTTAGAGTGTGGTACTAAACAAGTAGAAGGCTATCTCTTACACCGTTTGCCCGTTATGTCCAATGCTTTGGGGATTTATATGAAGAGTTTGTTACCATTAGTCAAAGAAATCAATCCTGATATCGTGCAAACCTATGAGCTTGATAAAAATTATACTTATGAACTTGCAGTTAATAGAAAAAAAATAGGATATAGGCTATTTACAGCCAATCACTTGCACGCTTCTGTTTTTCCTAATTATGATAAACGTTATTCTTTAATAGAGTACAAAGCATGGATAAAACATTATAGGGAAAATCTTTCCTACTTTTATAAAATTAATGACAATACATCTTTATGTTACCCTATCAGTACTGATTGTGCAGATATAGCTATTAAATATTTTAAAGTACCCAAAAAGAAAATTCGAATAGACCCTTTGGGTACAGATATAGAAATGTTTTGCCCCATAGAATCTGCTAACATATATGCAGAAGCATTAAGAAAAAAATTAGGTTTTGATTCAAAAGATATTATTAGCATTTATACGGGAAGATTCACAGAGGG
>JALOMS010000613.1 GCA_025455345.1 Thermoflexibacter sp.
ATCTTCGGTCAAGATGTGCTGAATAATCATTTCGTTGATGTCACCCAACAAAATATTAGGGTTGATACAGACCTTGCAAAGTTCGTGAAAGTCTTTTCGTTTCTGGACAAATTCGGTGTGGTTCTCCTGCTCCAAATTTTGCATCATGTTTTGCAAAACATGGATAATATCAGGGACATCTTTGGTAAATTTGGTGAGTGCATCTCTGAAATTGCGCGCTTCTTGGCTTTCATAATTGATAAAAAGCGTAATGAGTTGGTGCAGGGCTTTGGCATCAAATATATCGCACTCCTGCCTCTGCCCATCTTGGTAGAGAACAGCAATTTGGGAGTTTTCGAAGAGGATATTAAAAGTAGGGTAGCCCACTTTTATCTTGTTTTCAATTTCTTTGTTCAAATCATCACCCAAATCTTTTGCCTCCCAATAGCCCAAGACGAAACGGCTTTGCGTTACCAAACCACCATCCGCTATCCTACTCGTGTTTTTGATAGGAAATTCATCAATCAGCCTTAAGTCTTTCGGTTCGGCATAATGAGAAATTAATTCAGCAAAATAACGCCTAATAGAAGTTTCTTTGTTAGTGCCTGAAAACCGCTTTACGTCTGCAATTTTTTTGTAGTATTCGTTTATTTTTTGGATAGACATAAGTTTGAATGAGGTGATAACATTGACCGAACAATGGTGAGGCAAATATAGTGAAAAAGTTATTTAAAGTTCTGCGCTTAATTTGTCTATTTGCTCTTTTCAGTGCTATCAGCTACTTTTACCTGACAAGTAGTTTCTTAAAACCGCAATTGTTGGTTTAAAGAAAGTAATTTTGGAAGTTTGAGGGCTGGTAATACACAAAGCAATTTGTTTAAAAGATTTACCAAATTCCTAAGCATAAAAATAATAATTTTAGCTTTATTTGCTATACTTAAAAAATACATAAGCTCAATATATATCTTATTTATTTAACTTCTCTTTTGTTATGAAAGACCTAAAAAAGAAACATATAATCAAGTCCTTTTTTTATTCCATTCTTATTTTTTTATCCTTTCTCATACAAGCCCAAGATAAAAAATTTCGGTTGGAAGGTTTTATCCCTACTTCAGATAGCTCAAGATATGCCACTCTTTTAGCATACGGGGGAAAGGGTGTTTTGTTAGATACCGTAGAGATTGTGAACCATCATTTTGTGTTCGAGGGGGAAATCTCTCATTCTTGTTTAGCTCAAATTAGTACAGAAAAAATCAGAGGAGGATTAGGGGTTTGGCTGACCAATAGTCATATCAAAGTAAAGTTTTCTTTAGTAAAATATGGCGAACACCTCGCACTTTTGCAAACCTCAAAAGTAGAAGGAGCGCAAGAAAGTATGGATTATTTTGCTTTTATAAACCAATACACCGAGATTACAAAAAATTTAGACAGCAGAGCACAAACGGCTCAGTGCGAGTTAATAGAAAGCTATATAAAAAAATATGCTCATTCGTATTTATCATTAGCCCTATTAAAATTCTCTGGTTGTAATATTTATAAGAAAAAAGCATTCTTTGAAGGATTGGCAGATGAGATAAAAAATAGCACAGAAGGCATATCTGAGAAAATGCAAATAGAGCGCAGTGAGGCTTTTCCTGTTGGGGGTATTTTCCCTGATGTAGATATACCTGACATCAATGGGGAAAAACTCCTCCTAAGTCAAGCTATCAAAGGCAATACAATTATATTTTTTTGGGCGGCATGGTGTGGAGCTTGTCGGGTAGAAAATAGAGAACTCACTAAACATAAGGCATTAATTAGCCAAAAGTCTATCAAGGTAATAGGAGTTTCTTTTGATGACAATGTAAAAGAGTGGACAAATGCCATCAAAAAAGATGAGATTGATTGGTGTTTAAATCTTTCCGATTTGTTAGGTACAGAAAAAAATTCTATGTATCACAAACTCAAAATGGCGAGCCTACCGTATATGCTCTTGGTAGATAAAGACCGAAAGATACAAGCTATTGGCTATTCAAATATCTTAAAGGTAATAAAGAGTTTTTAATCTTTGTTTTGTTCTTAAATTTTTCCCAGTAGCCAGTCTATTGCTTTTTCGCGCTTATCAAAATAAAAAGTCTTGAACGTTCCACTTGTTTCCTCCTCAATAGTTTGTTCTATCGAGAGCTGTGGGATAAGTTCCGAACTTACCATAATTGCTACCTTTGCTACTTTTATCTCGACCCATTGTGGAAAAATATGATTAGCAATCCATTCTTGCACTTCTGGGACAATGGAATACCGAAAATTTGTAGTATCAAGAATCAATAGCTTTGCACCTGTCTGTATGATAAAATTGGTTTGGATTTGTAGCTCTTCGCGAAACTCATCTAATTTCATATCAGCAGTAGCTTCGTTCCAAACATCAATAAAAATCTGATTTTCTTCGTCAAAAAATGAACTTTTAAATTTCCCCTCTCTTAGTATTCTCATGGTTTTTGTATTTTTTAATTACCAAATCTTAAAGTTACTTTTATAGTTTTTACATTACAAATAAAATACAAAAAAACAAGAAAAAATCTTACGCTTTTATTTGAAAATTCTGTAAATGAAAATCTACTGGTCAAGATTTGCAACCGTGGTGGAACAATTTTGACCCTATCAAGTGAGAATTTGTAATACTCGCCAGTTAAGTCCGAGCTTATAATTTAGACTTGTTTTACTCATTCAAAGCCTTCGCCTTGAACCCACTTCTGGCAAAAGCATTACACTTGTACCAGAAGTGGGAAATCTTGGCTAATAGTCATACCTCTAATTCACAAACAGCACTCCTTTGTCCTTTGCCATCTGATTGATTTTTTGGAGATTACCGTCTATGCAGTTACGCAGTTTTTGGAGTTCCTCATCTACCATTTTGCTGAGTTTTTCGCGCACCTCTTCGCCTTGTTTGGTGGGGCGGAAGTCGCCCTGCGCTTGCTCTACCATGAGGTGGGCAAGGCGGTTGTTCAGCTTAATGCCGTAGTTCAGTGGGTCTTGCACGCTGCTATTTTTGGTTTGGTGAATGTTGTTTTCTATCACGCCCAACTCCTCCTCAAATTTCTTAATCGCTTCGGAAATGTCTTTGTTTTTAGCGTCTTCACCTATTTTATTTTTCAAATACGTCAAATCAGTTTTGATTTTGCGGAGGTTGATAATGCCTTCGTTTGCCTCGCTTACTTTATTGCGTACCTTCATCAAAAACTCAAATTGCGCCTGAAAATCCTCTTGGTTGGTGCTGATTCTTGGGTCTTTGAGGATTTCAAACTCTTGGGTCAGTGATTTGCCATTAACGGTGAGTTTTACTTGGTACTTACCTGGCACTGCTTTGGGACCTAAGTTTGGTGAGCCGTAAAATACCATGCCAGGGAAGGTTTTGTAGCCTTGGTAGCGCATATTCCAAACAAAGCGACCGCCACCTGCTTTTATGGTAAGTTGGTCTGCCTT
>JALOMS010000066.1 GCA_025455345.1 Thermoflexibacter sp.
CTTGCTAAATAAGCAAAAATACTTAACTTAACTCTGTTTTTCATCTAAAACTTTGCAACTATGATATTCAAGGTAAACATAGAGCGTACCACTGACCAAAGAGTGCTACCAATCAACTATCAGTACGAACTTTCTTCTAAAATTTACAAAATACTGCAAAACGCAGACAGCCAATATTCGCAGTTCCTGCACGAAAAGGGCTACCAATCTAACCGCAAGAGTTTCAAACTCTTTGCTTTTTCCAATCTGACTTTCCAGCCTCCATTTAGGATAGACAAAGACCGCATAGAGCTATTTGGCAAGGAAATGAGCTTTCAGATTGCTTTTTATGTGGATAAAACAGCAGAAAACTTTATCATGGGACTGTTCAAAGACCAACAATTCAAGTTAGGAGATAAACTGTCCCAAGTATCTCTTGCTGTAAAGCAAATCACTGCGATTCCGCTCCCCGAAATCCAAGAGAGGGTAATCCTCCGACCGCTTTCGCCTGTGGTGATAGGCAAAAAGAATGAAAAAAAGAATGATGACTACCTGCCCCCCTACCACCCTGAGTTTGGGGAACTGCTCATCAATAACCTCATAGACAAATATCAGGCAACGGGGCAGTCTATTCCGCTCTCTTGGCAGAATGCGCCTATCAACTTCAAACTCTTAGACCATAGCAAGCTAAGAAGCAAGCTGGTTACTATCAAGGCTAACACCCCAGCCCAAACGAAGGTAAAAGGGTTTGAAAATTTCACATTTGAATTAATCGCACCGAAGGAATTGACAGAAATCGCCCTGCTCGCAGGCGTGGGCAAGGAAAATGCAATGGGGTTTGGGTATTGTGAGGTGGTGAAGGGGTGATGTGGTGATGTGAATTTTTGATGAGTTGGTTGAGTTCAAAATATTGATAATCAATAGATAAATTATTTTTATTGTTTTTGGGAATAAAAAAGCCAAAAGTTTGAAACTGAACTTTTGGCGAAATCCTCAAATTGGTGCGATTAGTTTGAATAAATATACATTGTTTCAATTCCCCTTATTTGAGATATAGCAATATTTTTAGAGGCACAAATATAGTAGTTTAAATATAATATTGCAAGTAAAATCGTAATTATTTGATTATCAATATATTAAAATTGATAATGTTTTACACAAAATAAAATGTATTTTTATTCTTAAATAAAAATACATTAGGTCTTGTAAAATTAATTTATATTATTTTATCTTTGCAATAAAATAATGAAGATACTATTCAATGCTTATTTTCTACTTAGATTACTAATGTCCAAAATTAGTGATAGGAATTTAAGCAAGAATTAGGAAAACAAGTCCAAATTGTTTTCATGTCTTCATTAATTTTTGATTTTAAAAACAGATAACAATTATGAAAATATTTGAAACTTATACAGGAAATGCAATGCTAAATAATGCTTTGATGACTATTGAGGCATTGGCAAAACTTAAAAATGTTTCTGACATTAGTCCTGCTCTTTTACTTGAATTGTATGAAAAACATGATTTGAGAGCAATCAATAAAAGATTAAAAAGCTATACAATGCTTTTTAGTTTAAATAATCCACTCGTAAATCCTGCTAAAAAGCAAGATAATGCTGGTGAAAAAACTTATCATAACTTATTAGTAGCTATTCTTAACGATTTTGATAATCAAGGAGCAAGAGTGTGTGAAATTTCAGGTTTGAGATTTGAGAAAACTTTTGAGGATTTTTATAGAGATGAAATAGAAAATCAAAAAAAGGCAATCAAATCAAAAGGCTTAGATAGTAAAGAGGAAAAAAAGCTACTTACTAATATAGATAATACAGATTCAACTTTAAATCGTAGCTGGTTTCCTTTGATTGGTGGTTTGGGTTCTGATGCACAAGCACTACCACAAGCCAAATTTACAATCCAGATTCACCCTATTTGCATTGTAATCATGCAGTTTTTACCTCTTTCTGCTTTATTGTACAAAGGAGGAGTTTTGCTCATAGATTCTTCCAATTTTGAATTTGCAAGAGGGTTTATCTCTAAAAACGTAAAAATATTAAAAGGTCGTATTGAAACGACATCTGTTTCTAATTCAGTAGAAAATGTAAAAGATTTTTCAAAAGGAAATTACCTATTAATGGCAATTGAAATTTTGGGAGAAAAAGAAATAGATGAAACCTACTCAGATTTGAACTTTTGGAGTTTCTCTAATTCTGGTACTGGTGCAAGTTGTGAAATAGATAGAGTACCGAACTCTTTGATTCAAAAGCTAATGCGAATGAAGGGTAAATCCAAAATTAGTAATGAATTAACTCAATTACTATCCAATAAAGAGTCTTCATATAGTTTTTTAGAAAACTTGGAAGATAATACAGAATGGTATCTACTTTACCCCAATGTTTTTGGCTCAGGTAACAAAAAAGTTGAATATGAAGGAGTTTCAGTTAATTTTTTAGAAACTTATTTTAAGGAAATTGGTAGTTCTCAAAAAATAGAATATGCTAAATATTTGGCTTATCTTATTGATAAATATAAAACAGAATCTTTTGCCAAGTATCTGGGCAAACGTGATGCTCACAAAGAGAAAGAATTTCATACTGACCTATATGCTGTTTTGATAAAAGCTACTGAAAATGGCGAATGGGATTTAGTACATCATTTTGGTATTTTGGACAATTCTAATACTATACCAGTAAAAAATAGTTTTTATCAGATTCTCAAAATTACTCACTTCTATTATTATAAGAAAGTTTTTAGTTCTGAAATTCCTACGCCTAATTCTGATATTTCGGAAAGCCAAAAAATTTGTGAATGGTTACTTGCTTTTATTCAGCAAGATACAAAGAAGGAATCTATAATAAAAGACTTGTTAAGTCCACAAAACTACTTGATAGCAAACTATACAAATATTTTTTATCGTGTTTTTGAAAGCTTTTCATTGGATTTAGAGAGTATTTTTTATGCACTATTTGATGAAGAATATCAAAGTACAAGGTTTGGAATAAATGGACTTTTGAGAATATTCTTTAATCAAACACAACAAAACACTTTTGAAGTGAACCTATTAGAAAAGCCTAAAACTTGGGAGTTAGACAGATTAAGCAAAAAGTGGTTCTCTGAAATAGAAGAATTTGCTCAAAATTATCAAGCCTACTATTTTGATAAATACGAAAATAAAGAAACTGGTTCTAAACCATACGGCAAATTCTTAAATCTAATCAACGCTATTCCAAATGAAAATTCCCAATTTTTAATTTGGTTTTATGAAGCAGTAGAAAATACCAATGAGTTTATAAAAGGAGAAGAAAAAAAGATACCTGACAAATGGTCTGATTCATTGCTCTATGCTCCTAATGGGGAATATACGCTCTCTTTTGCAAGGTTTGCAATCAAGTTTTCTTTGCTAAAACAATATCAAAAAGCAAGCAATCAAATAACTAAAAATAATTTATAACTTTTAATTTTTTTAATACAATGGCAAATTTAAACAACATTACAGGAGCATTATTAATTGATGCTACGTCTGCATTTTTAAATGGTGCAGGGTTAGGCTCTGGTGAGGACAAAAACAAAGTCATACCTAAAACATTTAAAGAAAAAGTCAATGGTCGTGCAGAAGAAGTACCGTATGTTTCTGCTCAGTCTTGGAGGAGGTGGTTAAGAGATACTACTAATGAAGAAAACTCTTGGAGTCCAAGTGAATTACGTGGTATTAAAGAATCTGAAAAAGGCTCTACTACTAAAATTGCCACAGAACTTAATCCCATAGAATTTCCAGAAGATGACCTATTTGGTTATATGAAAAGTGGTTCAAAAGAGGAAGAGAGTATCCAAAGAACATCTCCTTTTAAAACCTCTATTCTAAAAGGCATTCGCAATATGCGAGTAGTTAATAATGATGAGGCTTTTGTGCATTTGAAAGAGGGTACGCCTTTGCCGTATTCTACTCGTTTTTACTCTACCCATTTAGAAGGTTTCTTTAATTTAGAATACTATCGTTTGGGTGTTTATGATAATTTGGGTAGTCATCAAGAACTCTCTAAGGAGCTTGTTGAGAAGCACAAAGATAAATTTGATGTTACAGATTTATATGGGGGTAAGTTTAAACGTTACACCTTGAAGGATGCAGAAAAAATTCGCAAAACTCATGCCTATGGTTTGCTTAAAGGTTTAGCTTTTTTGCGTGGTGGTGCAAAACAAGCGGCTTTTGGTTCTGATGTTTCTCCAAAAGTATTAATTTTAGCAGGTATGGAATCTGCAAACCCTGTTTTTAATAACTTATTTGTTGGTATGGGAGAAAAGCCTGCATTGAACTTAGACACCTTAAAGCAAATAGCAACAGATTATAAGGATAAACTTGCAACTCCGATTTACATTGGTATTCGTGCTGGTTATCTTCAAAATGAAGAAGAAATCAAAAATTTAGACAATACTATTTTTGTAGTTGATTCTCCTATTGGTGTCGTACATAAATTTAATGAAAAATATCTAAAATAATGGATAGAGTTTTAGAAATACAATTTTCGGGGTGGACTGCTACCCCGAAAATGCCCTTTGTACTTTCTGGAAATGCAGTGTGTTTGCCTGTACCAAGCTATTCACTTCTTTTAGGAATGTTGGGCTGTTGCTTGGGTCGCAATATTGAAGCAAGTGAGGTAAATATTGGATTTCAGTATTCTTTTGATAGTGTAGGCAATGATTTGGAAAAACGTCAGCGTTTGGAATTTGATGGAAAAAAAGTAAAAACACATTCAAAAGGTGGAGATGCTTATTTGCGTGAATTTCATGTTTTACCATGTCTGACTGTATGGATTAATCGCTTAGATTGGGAAGATTATTTTACTTGCCCAATAGGAACTCCTGCATTAGGACGTTCACAAGATATTCTGAAAATAGACTATGTGAAGCAAGTAGCAGTAAAAGCAGTAGATGAATTAGAAATTTCAGGGTGTATGTTGCCTTTTAACTCTAATTTAAAAATTGGTGGGCAGTTAGTACAATTGGCAGAAGCATATAAAGAAAATGAGGAAGTGGGTGGAGGTAGAACAGCCACGAAAACAGGGATTTTTATGGCTATCCCTCACGACAGAAAAGCAAAAGTGAAGATTCCTCATTTGTATCAAACACAAGAGGAAAACGCTAAGAATTTTTACTTACACACTTTTTAATCATGAGCAATCATTTTTTTGATAGATTTTTTGCTAAAAGTGATGGTGTTACCACTTTGCAAATGCACACAGAACACGTGATTACGGCAGGTAGAAACTTGTTGAAAACGCTATCTTTTACTGATGTGGAAAGAGATTATTGGGCAGAGAAGTTATATCGGTGTGCTGTTTTGCATGATTTGGGGAAAATTCATTCTGAATTTCAAAGAAGGTTGCAAGGAGCAAAAGATGTATCTATCAGGCATGAAATCATCTCATTATGGTTTTGTGAAAATTTTTTGGATTTACCAGAAGATGAGCTTTTTGCTATTGCTACTCATCACAAAGGAGTAATGAGAACAGATGGATATAAGCGATTAGAAATAGACTCATTAAAATCACACATGGAAGAGTATTTAAAATCTGATTACAATTTACTTACCAAAAAAACATTGGAGAAATGGTTGGCTTTGATGAGTTTGGATTTAGAGATTAAAGAAAAAGAAGTAAATTCTCAAATATCAAAGGAGAGATTTAAAATCTTACATTATTCTCATCAAGCAAAAGTTATTTTGGAAAGCGAAGAGCGCAAAAAACTTTCTTTGATGCGTGCTTTGATGATTGCTTCTGACCATATTGGTTCGGCAAGAATGGAAAATGAAGTTCCAACTTATAAAAAGATTGAGTTACAAGATTTTCAGCCTAAAAATAAGAGTAATCAACAATTACTTCCTTTCAGAGAATTTCAAAAAGGATTACAAAGCATAACTTCTGATGTAATTCTCCATGCGCCTACTGGGTCAGGGAAAACAGAAGCCTCATTGAGTTGGGTGTATGCTAACCAATCTGAAAATGCTCGTCTGTTTTATTTATTGCCTTATACCGCCAGTATTAATGCAATGGTAAAACGATTAGGAAAAGTTTTTGGAGAAGAAAGAGTAACAGCTTTACACTCCAAAACCTTAGACTTTTTTTATCAGCAATTGGAGGAAGAAAACTCTAATAATGCTAAAACTCCTACTGAATTAACACAAGAAGCAAAATCTAAAAAATTCCTTTCGTTTGAGTTATTTTACCCCATCAAAGTTGCGACTTTACATCAAATATTGAAAACCTCTTTAAAAGGGAAAGGCTGGGAATTAGCACTATACGACTATAAAAATGCACTTTTTATTATAGATGAATTTCATACATACGATGCCTTATTAACAGGAATGTTACTGGCAAGTATAAAACTTTTTAGAAGATTGTTTAATGCCAAATTCTTCTTTATGTCTGCTACTATACCAGACTTCATGTTAGATATAATTATCAACGAGGTTTTTGATGGTGATAGAACCAAACTTATTCGTCCAAATCCAAATTTTGATAGTGATAAGGAAGTGCTTGGAAGGAAAAGACATATTTTACACTGTCAGTCAAATAAATGTGTAACTGATGAAATTCTCAAAGTTAAAGAATTTTTAGAGGAAGGGAAAAGTGTTTTAATCATTGTAAATAATGTAAAAACTGCTCAAAAAATTTATCAGGAAATTAGTTTTAATGGCTCTATAAGGCTTTTGCATAGTGGTTTCCACAAAAAAGACCGAAGCGAAATTGAAAAATCTATCACTCATGAAGATATAGAGGAAAGACCTCAATTATTGATAGCAACACAAGCAGTAGAAGTGAGCTTAGACATTGATTATGATGTAGCTTTTATTGAAAATGCACCTATTGATGCACTCATTCAACGCTTAGGCAGAGTAAATCGGGCAGGGAAAAAAGGGCTTGCCCCAATATTTCTATTTCAGAATATAATAGGGAATACTCCTTTTTATGACAAAGAGGTATTGGAAAAGACTTGGGAGTATTTATCATTTTTAGATAAACAACCACTATCAGAACAAGACTTGGTAGATGTTTGTAACCAAGTTTATGCAAACGGATATAATGAAAATCAACAAAATGACTTTAAACAAGGGTTAATTAACTCAACTATACAAGAGTTTGAAAATGAATGGATTGCAGGAGATTGGAATAATTGGATTGAGGATATTTTTGAGAACAATAACCAAAAAATAGATGTATTGTGTAGCAATCTTTTATTTGATGGTTGGGATGGAAGAGAAGATACTCTTGGCTATGACAGTTTAATAGCACAAAAACGTTACATAGAAGCCAATCAGTTGTTAGTATCAGCCTATTTCTATGAAGCTAAATCAAAAAAAGATGAAAAACGAAATCTTTTAATTTCATACGATTTAGAATATGACAAGATGATTGGCTATAAAAAAAAAGTTGATACGTTTGAAGGCAGATGCTTATAATAAAAATCCAATCAATGAAAAAAACCATCAAAATCATTTTCTCAAAGTTATCCTTACCTCACCTATTGGATAGAGGACTGGGGTGAGATGCAAACGACCAATGGCGATTATGGGCAAAGCCGATTGGCATTGATAGACGAAGGTGGTACGCGCTATGAAGACGAAGGCTCAAAAAGTATAGAGGAGGCTTTTCAGAAAGCAGAAAACTACCTACGGCATGAGCTATTTCCTGAAATAATGGACAAAGAAACCATAGATGCCTTAGAGGAAGAATATAAGAATACCTGATATGGTGATATAATGGTATAATGATATTATGGTAGAGATATAAAACAGCAAGACATGAATTTTTCAAAACATCAAAATATCAATACATCACCACATCAAAACATCACAGCATTAAAATATCGTTATGCACATCACTGCAACACACGTCAGCTACGCCCATGTATGTAGGCGCAAACTGTGGCTTTTTTCCAGTGGAATTCAGATGGAACACACCTCCGACACTGTCAGCGAGGGCAGACTCATACACGAAACCTCCTACTCACAGCGCGCAGAGAAGTTTACCGAAGTGGAGATTATGCTTGCCTTTACTTATCGCTCCCCAGAGGGGAAAGGAGGCAATATTACGCTTTCCGCAGTCATCGACTTCTACGATGCCAAAAACAAAGTAATCCACGAAACCAAGAAGTCCGACAGCATGGAAAACGCCCACGAGTGGCAAGCAAGATTTTACATTTATCTTTTGGAAAAGCAAGGCGTAGAGGGAGTTACAGCACTTTTAGAATATCCAAAGTTAAGAGAAACTAAGAGAGTAACTCTCACAGAAGACGACAAAAAGTATTTGGAAAGCCTATTTCCTGAAATAGAGGCGATAGTGGGGAGCGAAACTTGCCCACCCAAAATTCAGAAAAAATTTTGCAAGAGTTGCTCCTATTTTGAGTTTTGCTATGCAAGTGAAGATGAATAGTATGGACAGGATTACAGGATTGACAGGATAAATAAAAATCTTGTAAATCTTGTAATCCTGTCTAAAAACTAAAAATGTAATCCTGTCTAAAAACTAAAAACAATAAAAAACGATATGATATGGAAAATCAATTATTGACAAAAAAGATTATTGCCTGTGCCTTCAAAGTACACAATACGCTTGGGGCTGGCTTTTTGGAAAAAGTGTATGAGAACTCCATGATGATAGAGCTAAGAAAACAAGGCTTGGAGGTAGTGCAGCAGTATCCTATTCCTGTATTTTATGATGGCATACAAGTAGGAGATTATTACGCAGATATTTTAGTAAACAATTTGGTGATTCTTGAACTAAAAGCAGTAGAAAATCTTGCACCTATACACGAAGTACAATTAGTTAATTATTTGAAAGGCACAGGGTTAGATATTGGATTACTTATTAATTTTGGTAGCTCTGTTGATGTAAAGCGCAAGTATAAGGTTTACAAACCTAAACAAGTGTAAAATTAGACAGGATTACAGGATTAACAGGATAAAATGAGTTTAAATACATGAAAAATACAAAAATATCAGTATAAAAAGTAACCTTTTCAATCTTGTAATCTTGTCTTAAACCAAAATTCTATTGCTATGTTCGTTTTTTTTAGATTAGACTGGATTTCAAGATTAACAGGATAAAGCCCTAATCTTGTCAATCATGTTAATCCTGTCTAAAAATCATATTACCATGAAAAAAACTTATTACTTGTTCAATGCGGGGCGGTTAGCTCGCAAGGACAACACGCTCAAATTCACGCCTGTTGATGAGGAAAGTGGTAAAGAAGGCATGCCCAAATATATTCCCATTGAAGATGTTTCAGACCTCTATGCGTTTGGGAGCTTAGACGTAAACGCCGCCCTGCTCAATTTCTTGGGCAAGGAACAGGTCGCCGTACACTTCTTTGATTATTATGAAAACTACACAGGCTCCTTCATGCCCAAAGACTATCTATTAGCAGGTAAAATGCAAGTAGCACAGACCAAGCACTACTTAGAGAAAGACAAAAGGCTGCACATTGCGCGCAAATTCATAGAAGGTGCGGCGGCAAATATGCTCAAAAACCTCAATTATTACAACAATCGCGGCAAAGACACCTCCGCCCAAATCACCAAAATAGAAACCTTTGCCGCACAGCTACCCGAAATGAAAGCAATAGACCAACTCATGGGCATGGAAGGCAACATCAGACAGACCTATTATGAGGCATTTGACACCATCATCGCAGAGTTTCAGATGGGCAATCGCACCAAGCAACCCCCTAACAATGAGATAAATGCCCTCATCTCCTTTGGCAACATGATGTGCTACACCCTTTGCCTCAAAAGCATACACCATACCCAGCTCAACCCCACCATTAGCTTCCTACACGAGCCAGGGTACAGGCGTTACTCTTTGGCATTGGACTTGGCAGAGATATTCAAACCCATGATAGTGGACAGACTGCTTTTTACCGTACTGAATAAGAAGATGATACAAACCAAAGATTTCAGCCACGAACTCAATCGATGTTTGCTCAAAGAAAGTGGCAAAAAAACCTTTGTCAAAGCATTTGATGAAAAGCTAAAAGACACCATCGAGCATCGCAGTCTTGGCAAAAGCGTCAGCTACCAGCACTTAGTTAAGTTAGAGTGTTACAAACTCAGCAAACATCTCTTAGGCATGGAAGAATACAAACCTTTCAAGGCATGGTGGTGAGATGTGGAGATATAGAGATGTAGAGATGCGCCACATCAAAATATCAAAACATCAGCATATCAGCATATCAAAACATCAATAAATTTGTATTTTTGTACTCAAAACATCAATATATCCTTACATCATCATATTTTTTCCCATGAACCAGATAGAATTTAACGAACTATTTAAAAGGAAAACCAAGACTTTGGCAGTAAAAATCGTGAAACTCTACGGAGAAATACCAAAAACAGATGAAAATCAAATCATTGGCAAACAGCTTCTCCGTTCGGCAACCTCCACTGCTGCCAATTATCGCGCAGTTTGCAGAGCAAGGTCAGAGGCAGAACGTTATTCAAAGTTAAGCATTGTTGTAGAAGAGGCAGATGAAACACTCTTTTGGATAGAAATATTGGAAGAAACAGGCATATTAACAAAAGAAAAATTGGTAGATTTAAAAAAAGAAGCAACAGAAATCATCGCAGTCATGGCAAAAACAAGAAAAAATCTCAAAGACAAAAGAGATAAAAACAAAACCAAAGAATGATATAAAGATATAGAGATGTGAAAATGTAGAGATATGGAGATATAGAGATGTAACACATCAAAACATCATCACATCAAAACATCACCACATCACCACATCAAAAAGTATGTACATCATCTTAGTTTACGACATCAACGAAAAGCGAGTAGGCAAAATGCTCAAACTATGCAGACGCTACTTGCACTGGATACAAAACTCCGTTTTTGAAGGCGAAATCTCCGAGGTAAAGCTCAAAGAACTCTTGTCAGAGGCAAGTGATTTCATAGACGAGAGCGAAGACAGCATTATTATTTTCAAGAACACCGACAAAAAGTGGCTGGACAAGCAAATAGTTGGGAAAGAGCGCAATAGCACCGACAACTTCCTCTAAGCCATCGTCTATACCCTTCCAAAGGCATTTTAAAACACGGATTAAAAGCAAAAAGAGCGATAATTTTTAGTTAAATACTTGATAATCAGGAGTCGTCTAAGCCCCAGCAAAATCGTATCATTGGACATAGACGACTTTTTAGCGAAAAAAACAAGGAAAAAACTTGCTCAGAGTAGGAAAAAAGCCTAATTTTACCTAAAATTGTAACGGACTTTAATCGCACCATTTAAGGAATTGAAACACAAGATATTGTTATTAGAAAAGTTCAACATAGCACTTACTTTAATCGCACCATTTAAGGAATTGAAACTTTACCAGTTCTTTCAGCGCAACCAACCGCTACATACTTTAATCGCACCATTTAAGGAATTGAAACAAAAGAGAGAAGGGCAAAGGAAAAGCATAAAAAACAACTTTAATCGCACCATTTAAGGAATTGAAACAGTTAGAACCAGAGTTACAAATTTCAGCATGGGGGGAACTTTAATCGCACCATTTAAGGAATTGAAACCCAATTACTTGAAATGGGGTTTCCGCCTTTGTAGCTACTTTAATCGCACCATTTAAGGAATTGAAACATACTATAGACATTACAGGTATTAGTTATTGGTACGGAAACTTTAATCGCACCATTTAAGGAATTGAAACATAGTGGTCTATGTCTTTTCTTAACTCCTCCATCTACTTTAATCGCACCATTTAAGGAATTGAAACGACCTTTCTTCTACAAACCGTTTTTCGGCGAACTCTACTTTAATCGCACCATTTAAGGAATTGAAACTCTCCAATTACTTTTTTTATTTCTTCAATTACTGCCAACTTTAATCGCACCATTTAAGGAATTGAAACAGCAGATACTGACTGGTTTTTAGTGGCTTCAAACTCATACTTTAATCGCACCATTTAAGGAATTGAAACATATTCTTACCAGCATTGTTTCAGCCACAAACGCTAAACTTTAATCGCACCATTTAAGGAATTGAAACTGTTTTTTTTGAGTGCGTCTAATTCTTGTCGTAGCCACTTTAATCGCACCATTTAAGGAATTGAAACACCTTGCGGCAACCTCATGGCAGTCAAGCAGTCCTACTTTAATCGCACCATTTAAGGAATTGAAACAACAGGGCTAACTAAGATTGTAGCCACTTTTTATGACTTTAATCGCACCATTTAAGGAATTGAAACTCGCTATCCTGCGTTCTATTTCTTCTCTTGTTTTTACTTTAATCGCACCATTTAAGGAATTGAAACATATATTTGGCTTTGTCAAAGATGGATTTATTGCAAAACTTTAATCGCACCATTTAAGGAATTGAAACAAGCTCAGAAAGACGCATTGACCAACGCTTTTGGTTACTTTAATCGCACCATTTAAGGAATTGAAACATGTGTATAACTTGTACGCAAATGGCTTTGGCTGTTCACTTTAATCGCACCATTTAAGGAATTGAAACTTGCTTTGAGTCTTGCTTCCATTATTTTGATGTTTACTTTAATCGCACCATTTAAGGAATTGAAACCTGTACACACAGGATTCTCTCACTTTAATCGCACCATTTAAGGAATTGAAACTCTTGAAAGTCTTAATAATCGGTTACGTCTTAGACATACTTTAATCGCACCATTTAAGGAATTGAAACAATGAAATCATGGCAGGTTATAGCTGGAGTGCAGGAATACTTTAATCGCACCATTTAAGGAATTGAAACGAGTGATTTTGTTGCTTGCAAGGTCGCTATTATTACTTTAATCGCACCATTTAAGGAATTGAAACATCCTCTGATTGATATTTTTGATATATTATTATAACTTTAATCGCACCATTTAAGGAATTGAAACAAAAAACACATAACAGAGTTTGTTCAATTCGCAGAGCACTTTAATCGCACCATTTAAGGAATTGAAACAAAGAAGGAGATATAGCGCATAATTTTGTATGCGTTACTTTAATCGCACCATTTAAGGAATTGAAACCTACTCAGGAAAGCTCAATGAGCTAACTACGCCCAACTTTAATCGCACCATTTAAGGAATTGAAACAATTCAGGCAGAAAAAGCGTGAAAAAAAAGTGTTTTACTTTAATCGCACCATTTAAGGAATTGAAACGTGTTCCAGTACAGAGCAATACCAAGTAAAGCAAGACTTTAATCGCACCATTTAAGGAATTGAAACAAGTTATCTGGGGTGGTTTGTCCTTCTGGTACGTAACTTTAATCGCACCATTTAAGGAATTGAAACACAGAATACTCTAACGAGGAAAAAGAAGACGTGGAAGACTTTAATCGCACCATTTAAGGAATTGAAACATGCAATGTTAGTGGCAGTGCCATTATCGGAGGTTACTTTAATCGCACCATTTAAGGAATTGAAACCTTTTTGGGGTTCTGTTTTCATGATAACTTTTTTTGAACTTTAATCGCACCATTTAAGGAATTGAAACAAGTACGTGCTACCGCACAATCTTTTGGTAAAGATACTTTAATCGCACCATTTAAGGAATTGAAACCCAAAGTCTGTGCCTTCGCACATCATTTTGATTACTACTTTAATCGCACCATTTAAGGAATTGAAACTCAAAAATATTTACTTGCAGTTTAACAGATTTTTACTTTAATCGCACCATTTAAGGAATTGAAACGTCAAATCGCATGAAAGTTGCTGGGTCGGGCTGGGTACTTTAATCGCACCATTTAAGGAATTGAAACACCTTGCGGCAACCTCATGGCAGTCAAGCAGTCCTACTTTAATCGCACCAT
>JALOMS010000067.1 GCA_025455345.1 Thermoflexibacter sp.
CCACGCGCCTCGCGCACTGTACCGTTCATCTGCAAGGCATACAGAGAGCCTTACGTAAACTACGCCACCAAAGTCATGCTCGGCGAAAAGAAAATCAAAGATTTTGAGTTCAATCCGCACAGAGAAGGTTATGCCATCAAGATTCCTGTCTTTTCTTTTAACAAATTCCCCAATGTAAACAAGGAGTTGGGTCCTGAAATGAAGTCCACAGGCGAGGCAATTTACTTCATAGACGACCTCACTGACGACTATTTCATGGACTTGTATTCTAAAAGGAATTTGTATTTGAGTAGGTAGGGGGAGTTGCTAATGAGAAATTTAGAATTATAAATGAGGAATGGAATTTCCAAATTTCTGGTACAAGTGTTATGCTTGTACCAGAAACTATTTCAGGTTTAGTTAACCGAGAGTAAGTAGAAGACTTGGATTGAGTGATTTATTAAATAAGTTTACATAATAAATATTTTAGACAGGAAATTCTTTTGAAATTCATATATTATTCTATCTTTATTTATTAGTCAATAATCTTTTACTTATTTGCCTCTCCCAGAGCCGCTTCTAATACCTTTATCAAATCTTTTCCCTCATTATAGCTTGCTCTTGGAGGTGTGCTATCATAAAACTTGCCTTCTTTGTCGATTAGAAAGTAGCGCGGAATAGCATTTACTCCATAGTCTGTGCAAATTGGTGCTTTCCATGCTCCTTCTGCCCAAAGATTTATCCCTATTACTTTATTTTTTTCTATCCCTTTCTTCCAATTTTCTTCTTTGCTATCAATGGACACATAGAGCCAAACGAGGTCTTTATTATCTTTGAGGGGAATCACTTCTCTACTAAGTTTGACTTATCTTCTGAGCAAGGTCTTTGTAGATTATTTCCTAAACTCAAAACGCTCTGGGAAGGCTACAGCAAGTAATGCACAAATAATCAAAAAACTATACTCCATACCGTTGCGACCTGCCCCCACAACAAACCAACCTTCTTTAAAGTGTACCAAAGCAATACCTGTGAGAATTTTAAATATGAACCAATAGCATACAGGCTTAGTATATTTGTTCATTATCAGCAAAATACTACCTACAAACTCCATAATAGTTACCGTCCAAGCAATAGGCAAACCCAAAGGTGAAAGCCCAATGTGTCTGTTGAGAAATAATTCACCAAAATTATATACTCCTCCTTCTATGTAAATTCGCATTGCCCCATGGGAGAGAAAGATAATCGCAATAGAATAGCGCAAAAGAATTAAACCATTGAATGACTGCATTTTATTTGTTTATTTAGTAATTTTCAAAAAAGTATAGCTGGTTGTTTTGATTGCCACATCAAATTAAAACTTAAACTGCTTAACATCTCATATCTGATTGATAAACATATAGATACTTACCCAACAAGGTCAAATAAGTAAATCAATAAATTTTCTGTTTTATCTTTACTTTGCAAAAAATTCATTTCTATCCAGTAAATATTACACAATCCATTTTGTCCATATCATCATCTTTGCACCCATATTTACTAAAATAAGACTTATCTGGAGCAACTTGAACATTAAACTAATAGCCTACATCAATAGAATCACTTGGCTTATTGAACACATTACCAAAATTATAAACTTAGAAAATAAGATTCTCAGATAATGTAAATTCTTAGTATTGAGGCGTAAATACACCAACTTACACCTATTCAGAGGAATTGGTAGGTAAGAAAACTTCATTGGTACTTAGCTAAATGTCATTCTTACATTTTTGACTTTAGGAGAGCGATTTATTCATAGAAATTTAAGTAATTTACAACCATATTTATTTCCTATTTGGACTGTGGAACTAATCAAAAGAATAAATACTCGTTGGCGTTTGCACTTGCTATTTTGGCTTGCTTACCTCACTTTAGAAACTTACTTCGAATTTGCATGGATACGCACTTCTTTCAAAGAATTGTCCTATCTAAAAACCTTATTTTTAGCACTTTCTGCTGAAATGTCTATTCTTCCACACAAATTAGGACTGACATATATTATTTTTTGGATTTTAGAAAGAAAAGATAAAGCCTCCTTGTCGTGGTGGGGAAGTAGTTTTGGGATTCTGCTCGCCTTTGGATTAGCTGTTGTTGTCCAACGCTTTGTAGCAGTCTATTGGGTATTGCCAGTCTTATATGCAGAAGCAAGCGAAACACAGTATCTTTTCGACATCAATCGAGTCAATAGCTCCATAGGAGATTTGCTCTTTGTGGTAGGATTGGCAACTGCCATCAAACAGTATCGCGTACAACAGCGCACCAAAGAACACGAGCGCAATCTCAATAAGGAAAAATTGGAAGCCGAATTGAGGTTCTTGCGTAATCAAACGAATCCCCATTTTCTATTCAATACACTGAACAATATCTACGCCCTTGCTCGCAAAAAAGCAGACGAAACCCCAGAAGTCATTTTAAAACTTTCTCAATTATTGCGCTTTATGCTTTATGAATGTAAGAGAGAGCAAATAGCTATCTATGAGGAAATCAAGGTGATAGAGGATTATATCAGTTTGGAAAAAATACGTTATCAAAACAAACTTGCTTTTAGTTTCAAAAAAGAAATAGACCAACCTTCCGAGAGCATTGCCCCCCTTATCTTGCTTCCTTTTGTAGAAAATGCCTTCAAACACGGAGCAGGAGAAAGCCGATTTGGAGCGTACATCGCGCTTGTTCTTATACTCAAAGAAGGCGTTTTAGAGTTTACCATCACCAACTCTAAGGAAGAAGACGCCTTTCCCGCCAAAGAAGGCATAGGATTAGGCAATGTCAAAAGACAATTGGAACTGATTTACAAAGATTTTGATTTGCAAATAGAAAATGAAGCGGATAGATTTGTCGTTAAGTTGTACATAAATTTGAGAAATCATGCAAAATTATAAATGCCTTATCGTCGAAGATGAGCCTTTGGCGGCTGAAGTTTTACAGGATTATATCTCCCAAGTTCCTTTTTTAGAAATAAAAGGGATTTGTACTGACGCTCTTTTTGCCTTAGATTGCTTACAAAAAGAAAGCATAGACTTGATATTCTTGGACATACACTTACCCAAACTCAAAGGATTGGACTTTTTGAAAATACTCAAAAATCCACCCAAAGTAATTCTTACTACTGCCTACCACGAATACGCACTGCAAGGCTACGAATTTGGCGTATTGGATTATCTACTCAAACCCGTAGAGTTTGGACGCTTTTTGCAGGCAGTAAACAAACTCTCTCAAGCCAATCCAGCGAAGTCTATTGAAAAAGAGGAATTAATAACCCCAACAGAAAGAGTTTTTCACTTTTTCAATGTAGATAAGAAGAAAATTAAGGTATATGAAGATGACATTTTGTACATAGAAAGCCTAAAAGAATACGTCCGTATTTTCACCAAACACCAAATCCTTATTACCAAATTTCAACTCGGACAAATAGAGGAACTACTAAATAAAACTAATTTTGTTCGTACTCACCGCTCTTTTTTGGTAGCCAAAGACAAGATAGAAGCATACACCGCCACACACGTAGAAATCGCCAATAAGGAAATTCCCATAGGAAGAAATTATAAAGAATGGGTAATGAATATCATAGGAAATTAAATTTAGTATTTTTCTTGGATTTCCTTTAGACTTATCTATTGCTCATAAAACTTTAGATTTTTAATAAGTCTATCAAGCATTTTTACAATCCTATTTACTTTGGTTTCGTCTGTTTTGGAGGCATAAATCCATTTTACATAATTCTGTTTCTCACTGTCAGAGAGTGTATTAAAAAAATGCAGAGCCTGCGGTTCGCTTTCTAAACATTGCAGTATTTCTTCTGGAACTTCAGTAGGCTCATCATCAGGATAAAGAATGATATGTACGTAATCTCCAGCTTCTTTCCTTATTTGCTTTCGTATCTCTTTTTTTACAGGTAAGAACAATTGCCCATTGCCCATAGGAGCAAGGTGATACTTATCGAACTCGACCCCATCAATAGAACCTTTGACTTTGACCCAGCCAAAAGCATTTTCTTTGTTTTGTAATACTTCGGGGATAGCGGCATAAGTCCAGCCACCTTTTCCCGCAAATTTTTGAAGCAAGTATTCTTTATCAACTAATGGTTTTTCCATCTATCTACTTAGTGTTTATACATGAGTGAGCAAAAAGTCTTATATTTGTTTGCTTCGGTACGCTGACTTGGACAAATATATTGTTTTTCAATAAATTACGATTACATTGGTAGGATTACAATTTGAATAGAACACGCTAAAGCATATAGTACCATAAAAATGCACAATTACTCAAACACAAATAAATAAAATAGTTGGATACCAATATTATTTTACAGCCTCATATTCAAGATTTTATTATTAAAAATGAAAATGCTGATGTGCGATTGTTGGCATTAAAAGGGCATTTGTTCCCAAACTTGCCCTTGTCTTTGGTGATTCAACAGATAGCTGGGCGGCAAAAAGCCAAAAACAAATTACCCTTCTTGTATCATCATCACAATATCATCTATCCGCCTTTGCTTTCTTTAGAGCAGTGTTCCTCCGAGCAGACAGCCCAATTCAAGGCTAATTTATTGGAAGGTAAGACTTTAGTAGATTTGACGGGAGGATTGGGCGTAGATACATACTTTTTTAGCAAGTATTTCGGAAAGGTAGATTATATCGAACAAAATGCAGATTTAGCGGCAGTTGCCAAACATAATTTGAATGAATTAGGAGTCAGGAATATCCAATTTCATGCTATGCACGCAGAGGAATTTTTAAAAAATTTGAAAACCAAAATAGATTGTATTTATTTAGACCCCGCTCGTCGCAATGAGGCAAATCGGAAATTGGTTCTGCTTGAGGATTGCGAGCCAAATCTATTGCAATTACTGCCTATTTTGTTAGAAAAGGCGCATCAAGTATTGGTAAAAACCTCTCCAATGTTAGACATTGATTTGGCAATGAAATCATTAGGACAAAATCTCCAAAAAGTTATTGTCTTAGCAGTGGACAATGAATGTAAGGAAGTCTTATACCTATTAGGTTCAAAATCAGCTACTTCAGATATAGAAACCATTAATATAGATAAGGAGAACCGACAACAATTATTCTCATTTACCAAAGAATCAGAATCTACGGCAAGTATTAGCTATGCGCTACCCCAACAATACCTCTACGAACCCAACGCCGCAATCTTAAAAGCAGGAGGCTTTAAAAGTATAGCTTCTGTATTCCAAATCAATAAGTTACATCTCCATAGCCACTTATATACCTCCACTCATTTAGTACCTCATTTTGTTGGGCGTTCCTTTGTCATTACGGCTATCAGTAAATTAGATAAAAAAGAATTAAAAAAATACCTTCCTGACAATAAGGCTAACATTGCCGTCCGCAATTTCCCTATTTCCGTAGAAGAAATCCGTAAACAAACAGGCATCAAGGAAGGTGGAGATATTTATTTGTTTGCTACCAAAGATATAAAAGAGAAGAAAATTGTGTTGATTTGTCATAAAATACAAATTTTTGATGATAAATAAGTAAAATTTCTTATATGTATCACAAAAAGGCTTAGAGTTTGCTAATTTGAGAGTAGAAACATATTTTAGTATCCGATTTAAACTATGAAAACCTCGCTCGCCCCTGTATTATTTGTAATTTGTGTACTCATAGTCATGCCTTCTTTTGCTCAAAAGAAGTACAACAAGCTTTTTGATTTGATAGACAAAGCGCACCAAGAAGGTAATTATCCTTTAGCTTTACGATACAATAGTGAAGCCATCAATAGGGTAGAGAAGGACATAGACTCAATAGAAAATGTAGCAAGCCAACAAATCAACAAAGATGAATACTGGGAAACATTGATGAATTTGATTCACAATAAAGGTATTTTGCTTTTGGAAACAGGAGATTACGAAGAATCTGTTCGTTGTATAGAACAAGGATTGGATATACATAAAGAAGTTTTTGATGTAGAAAACCCTGACTATGCTACCTTTTTGGACAATTTGGCAGTAGCCAAACAAAACTTAGGGGAATACAGCGAAGCAGAAAAACTTTATATCAAAAGCAAGGAGATAAGAGCTAAAATATTAGGAGTAAAAGACCCAGACTACGCCCTATCTATCAATCACTTAGGCTCTTTTTACCATGAGATTGGAGATTATGAAAATGCCAAAGACTATTACATCAAAAGTCTTAATATCATTAAAAACAGAGATGGCAAACACAACCTACAATATGCTAATTTCCAAAACAATTTGGCTATTTTATACCAAGAAATAGGTTGGTACGAGCAAGCCGAAATCCTTATTTTGAGAAGTATGGGTATTATCAAAAGGGTAAAATCTGAAAAACACCTCGAATATGGGCTTGCTCTTTTGAATTTGGCTTCTTTGTACCAAGCGACCTATCAGCACACAAAAGCCTTGCCTTTGCTTGAGGAGAGTTTGGAGATTATTGATAAAAAAATAGGTAAAAATCATCTTACCTACGCCACAGCCTTACACCAAATGGGCAAAGCTCAGCAAGCGATTGGGCAACTACCCAAGGCAGAGAGTTTGTACATAGAATCTTTGCAAATACGCCAAAGAATCGCTGGAGAAAAACACCCTGACTATGCTAATTCCCTTTTACAACTCGCTCTTTTTTACCAGTTTACCTCACAACTTGACAAGGCAGAAAATTGGTATATCCTGCATCTAAAAGCGTGCATTACACAGATTCAAACGTATTTTCCATTTTTTTCAGAAAAACAAAAAGAGAAGTTTTACGCTAATATGAGCGACAATTTTGAGAAGTTCAATTCTTTTGCTTTCCAAAGAAAAGACGAACATCCCGAACTGCTCAATGAAGTATTCAATTATCGCCTTACGACCAAAGCGATTCTTTTTCAGTCTGCAAACAAGATGAGAAAGCAAATACTCAATAGCGGAAATCCAGATTTGATAAATACATATAAAAACTGGGCAAGATTAAAAGATAGATTAGCAAGGATTTACAGCCCTGTTAAAGTCAAAAAAATAAAATTGTTTTTAGAAGATGTTGCCAAATTAGAGAAAGAAACAGAACAATTAGAAAAACTACTTTCCGAGCAGTCAGTTATTTTTAAGCAATTTAATGATAAACAAGTCATTAGCTGGAAAGAAGTAAAAGACCGTCTCAAAGAAGGAGAGGCGTTGGTCGAGGTCGTAAGATTCAGATATTTTGATATTCAAAAAAATAAATGGGCAGATTCTATCAATTATGCAGGAATGATTGTCTTGCCACAGCCTCAAGCCTTCCCAATAGTAAGCATATTGAATAATGGCAAAGACTTGGAAAACAAGCACTTAAAGTCGTATCTTTTTGCAATCAAAGAAAAACAAACTGATACAGAGTCTTACAATCACTATTGGATGCCCTTCAAAGAAAAAATAGGAAAAGCCGATAAGATATTTTTCTCACCCGATGGAGTTTATAATCAACTGAATTTGAATATTTTACAAAACTCTGAAACAGGTAATTATTTGATAGATGAAACAGAAATCCATCTACTCACCAATGCAAAAGAAATCTTAGAAATAGGGAATACCCTGCCATCTAATACTAAAACTGCAAAAATTACCAAAGCAGTCTTGATAGGACGACCTAAGTATTCAATAGGCACGAAAGATGATTTGACTGACTTAGAAGGTACAGAAAAAGAAATCAAAAATATTGCTCAAATATTAGAAAATGGACAGTGGAAAACGGAGGTTTATGTGGGAGAAGCGGCTTCAGAGGCGATTGTTAAGCAAAGTGAAAACCCAACAGTTTTGCATATAGCCTCTCATGGTTTTTTCTCCTTTAAGCAAGACGAAGACCCTATGTTGGGTTCAGGATTGATGCTGACCTCTTATCATACTCCTAATCAGATAGATACAGATGATGGAAGGCTTACTGGCTATGAAGCCATGAACCTTTCTTTGGACATGACGGAATTGGTAGTTTTATCGGCTTGTGAAACAGGGGTTGGCAATGTCAAAATAGGAGAAGGGGTATATGGTTTGCAAAGAGCATTTAAAATAGCTGGAGCAAAGAATGTCATTATGAGTCTTTGGTTAGCTGATGACTGGGCTACGCAAAGTTTGATGAAAGAATTTTATCATCAGTGGATAGTTTTGGGCAATCGCCGACAAGCATTTCGTGTAGCACAGCAAAAAATGAAAGACAAATATGATGACCCATACTATTGGGGGGCATTTGTCATGCTTGGAGAATGAGGAGTCTTTATAAGGTATCAAAAAAAGAAGGCTCTTCTTGCTCTAAATCAACGTGTAATCCATTTTCTTTAGTGTGGTGATGACCATTTACTCCATTAAGCGTAGAAGCATTAGGTTTTTGTTCTAATTGATGATTTCCTTGTAATGCTGTTGTTACATATTTTTGCTCTAAATCTGCCAAATCTTGCTTAGTCTGCTCATTATTTTGCTTCATAAAATCATTGGCTTTTTTTATTTCATCTTCATAAAACACGGTGCGCTTATAGGCTTCTATTTGATTAATTTTGCCTAAAGTATCTTTCAGAAAATCACTCATTTGAGAGGACAATCTTTCTTTTTGCTTCTCAATAAGTCGGTATTGGTAGTCAAGTTTTCTTAGCTCCTCGCGCATCTGTGCTAAAGAGTTATAAGCCAACTGATTTGCCTCTCTTGTTACAATCTTTGCTTTGGTTTTTGCTTCTTCAACGATTTGATTTGCTTTGGATTGGGCTTCTTGCAGGCGCAAGTTAGCCTCTTTCTGTGCCTGCTCGCGCAGTACGTGATTACTATCTTCCAAACTTTTCAGTGTAGATAACAAAGATGCCTCTATCTGTCTAAGGCGATTCAGTTCGCTCATCGCCTCAGTGAGTCTTCGCTCCAAGTCTTCATTTTTGTTAGCCAAATTTTCCCAAGCCACAGACAAAGCCTGCAAAAATGCGTTTACATCTTCCTTATCATACCCTCCAAAGGTAACTTTGTCAAAGGATTTCCTACGAATATCCAAAGGGGTTACTTTAATCACTGAATCCATATTATTCTATTCGACAAAAAATTAATAATGGGGCAAAACACTTACATCAAATTTAAAACGAGAATTGTTAATGATTAGTTTCTAAAAACTGTGCCAATCTCAACATTTACAGTTTTTTCCCAGCAATCATAGCCGTCCCAATCAAAGCAAGCAATAATAACAAACCTACTACTTCTAAGGCAAATACTTGATGAGTCATTAGCTGTACGCCTATGTCCTCAATAGAGGATTTTTTGCTTATTTGCATAGAAGCCTCTTGCTGATTATTTTTTATCCAATCCAAAGTTTCAAAATTTGTTTGAAAAATCAACGCAATTAGTAAAGAAAAAATAGCAATACCTAATAGCCCACCCGCCCATTGATATTGATGACTACTCAAAATCTTTCCTCCTGAGAGTTTATTGGTGAACATTACCCCAAATATCAGTAAAATCAAAATCCCTCCTACATAGACCATCACTTGAGTAACGGCTACTACATCAGCCAATAAAAAAATGTAAATACCCGCAATTCCCGAAAATGTAAGTAGTAAGATAAAAGCGGCATACATCACATTTTTGGTAAATAAAATAAACAAAGCCGAGCCTAATACCAAGCCAACCAAAGCATAAAAAAGGTATAATTCCATTATTTATTGAATTAATAGAATACAAATCTACTATAAAAAAATATTTTTCAAGAAAAGTTTTTGAGGTTTAATAAAAAGTCTTTACCTTTGCACCGCAATTAGCGAATTAGACCAATCAATATCATCATAGAGGGATGGCAGAGCGGTTTAATGCGGCGGTCTTGAAAACCGTTGACTGTAACAGGTCCGGGGGTTCGAATCCCTCTCCCTCTGCTCATTAATACTACCTGCCAAAGTTTATGGACTTTGGCAAAGTTTTTAAGATGAAAATTGTATCTGGCGAGGTAGCTCAGCTGGCTAGAGCGCAGCACTCATAATGCTGAGGTCGGGGGTTCGAGCCCCCCCCTCGCTACAACAAAAACCCTTACGAAAGAAAAATCGCAAGGGTTTTTTATTTTTCAAACTCTTCGGAAAAAATAATCCACGAAAAAATCTTATTTCCTCATCTTATTTTAACATTTTTCTTATCTTAGCATCTGCTAAATCCAAACCAATATCTATCACTCATGCCCAAACCCGTCATTTTCCTTGCCTTTGCCAATGACAGACAAGACAATGCAAGGTACTTGCGAAATATTCCCGCAGAATATAATGCCATTGAAGAAGTGCTAAATCAAGCACAAAAGAAAGGCTTATGCGAATACAAAATGTTGCCTTATGCTACCTTTTCTAAAATCAATGCTGTTTTTACTGACGAAGCCTATCGCAATCGCATTGCTATTTTCCACTTTTCAGGACACGCCGATGGCTTCCAACTGTTACTGGAAAATGAGGAAGGAAAACCCAAAGAAGCGTATGGGAAAGGCTTGGTAGATTACTTTTCTATCCTCAAAACCCAAAATATACAGAAGAACTTGCAACTCCTCTTTTTCAATGGTTGCTGTACTGCCCAATTAGGGGAAGATTTAAAAAGCGTGATTCCTGCTACCATAGGGACAGTAGATAGTGTAAATGACGCACAGGCAAAGGCAATTGCGGTGAGTTTTTATGAGCATTTGACAAAAAATATTGCACTTATGACCGCTTTTGACCTTGCCAAAGCAGAAAGAAGCATAGAAAAAGATACATTGAGAGGGCTTTACCGCAAGGACTTAAATGAAATTCCCCACAGCGAACCTTGGCAGCTATACCTAAATCCTGCTCATAAAGAGGTTATAAATTGGCAGTTAGGGGCGGTAGGTGTGGACAAATTTGCAGAAAAACGCAAAGGCGACCTACTCAAACGCTTAGACATGAATGGGAAACTCCTCTATGACTATGAACTGAAAAAAGACTTAGCTGATGACCCCAAAATAATCATGCGTTGTGAGATGGAAATAGAAAAAATTAACCTGAGTATAGAAAAGATTAACAATGAGTTGCATAATTTGAATTAATTTAACACATTTGAAGAATCGTACCCTCGTCTTTAGGCGAAGGCATAATATTCGCTCAAAAGCCAACATACTTTATAGAAAGCAAAACCATGCTGATTCAAGACATTGCAGAAGACATCTTAGAACAAAAATGCTTACTCGTATTAGGAGCAGGAATAGCCACAGATGCGGAAGGCAAGCTACTGCGTAGCATTTTTTACGAGCAGTTATTCCAGAAATACCACCACAATTTGCCTGAAAGTGAGCGCATCATCACAGGTTACAACGCCCAAGATGAGCTATTTATCTTTGCCAAACCCTACCCTGACCCTGATGTAGTCAGCGAGGTCAGGCGTTTTTACAACAAGGACTTTGCAGGAGAGGTATTTTCCCAATTAGCACAGTTGCCTTTACACCTCATTATCAATACTATGCCTGATGAATCTCTGGCTAAAATATGGACAGAAGGGCAGTGCTTTTCTGCTTATTTTGACAAAAGTAAAAATGATTCAGAGGAAATCAACAAATTTTTTTTAGAAAACAAAGATAAAAAAGGAATACTCAATAAGCCTTTGATTTATAACCTCTTGGGTAGCTCTCAAAATGAGGAAACCCTCATCATTACCCACCGAAATATGTTTGACTTTATCAAGGAAGTGCTAAAAGAAGACCGCTTACCTACTTCCCTGATGACGGCAGTAAATAGCGTTTCCCGCATAGTGTTCTTGGGCGTAGAGTTTGACAAGTGGTATGTCCAACTTATATTGCAACTGCTCACCCATAAGCGCACCAAGGGCTTCAAAGGCTATGCAGAAGAGCAAAATTTAGACAGGCATACCAAAACGGTTTATGAAAAAGATTTTAGCATCAACTTTGTCATTGAGCAGATTCCAGCATTTGTAGGGGACTTGTTTGCTTATTTCAAACAGCATCACCCTCAGAAGCTAAAAGCCCTGCATCAGTCTAAGTTAGAGAAAAAGGAAGTAGAGGAAGTTTTTTTTGAGTGCCAAAATACAGGAAATAAGAAACTTAGAAAGTCAGTTGGGCAAGCTATTGGACTTAAAAAGTGAGTACGAACTCAATATAGATTTGGAAAGCGACCCTGCGACCAAAATGAGCCAACAAATGAAGTTGGAGAAGCTGGAAAGCAGGATAGAGGAAATCAGGAAGCGTTTGAGAGAGTTAGGAGAGTAAGGTGTTGTTTGTGAGGACACAAACAACGGCAAAAGAAATAAACCTTCTCTCTCTTTTAGGGAGTTCCCACAATTGCATTGCGCCCGTAAAATGGTGGATTTACATTCATAATCACGGTTCGCCGTTGCGATAGCTTACCGTTTTAACGGTAAGAACGAATATTTAATGAAACCTAATAAGTAACTATGCAAATTAAATCGTTCTTTCGCCCCTATCTAAATCTTTCCCCAGGGGGGAAAGACTTGCTGTAAATCTGTATTTTAGCTCCCTTCTCCTTCGGGGGCGCAGTGCAACTGAAGGGCTGGGGTTGGGGCGGTTATTTTTGCACAAT
>JALOMS010000614.1 GCA_025455345.1 Thermoflexibacter sp.
AGCAGTTGTAAAAGCACCCTTACCATCAGAACCAATCCACAGATTATTGTTTAAATCAAAATGCAGGCACGTAGTAGTATGAGTGGTCAGACCTTGCTCCTCTCCATAGAGATTCCATACGCCATTGTCAAAATTGGCGATTTCTGTGGTAGCTACCCAAAGTTTTCCACTTTTATCAAAAGAAAACTTCATAAAACGCGTATATCTAAGGAAATTGGGTAGTTCTATTTTTATCCATTTGCGATAGTTTTCATATTTCCATAGCTCTGTTTCTTGTAGTCCTACTACCCCTACCCACAAATCTCCATTGTATTCTGCCAAGGCACTGACCTCCCCTTCTATTTTCTTTTCTCTATCCCAATTATTCATACCAGAGAGTTTGACAAGACCTTTGCCTGTCCCAACCCATACAATGCCTTGATTATCTACATGTAAGGCAAAAACTTGGTCATTGGGCAGGGGGGAATTTTGGGTATTAAAATTCATCATATTACCCGTAGGACTCATGGTATAAACTCCATTCCCTGCGGTACTTGCCCAAAGATTACTATTATTGTCTAAGAACAAGTTGGTAATGAGGAAATTACCAAATTTAGAAAAATCAAACCTTTCTGTTAGTCCTTGAGGATTGAGTCTAAAAATTTGTCCAGTATATGTGCCAATCCATTTATTTTGTTGATTATCAATATAAATACTGCTAATAGTGCTACTTTTGAAAGTATCAACGCTTACTTTTAGCGTATTTACTTGGCTATTTTTATCAATGCTTACTAAGCCTTTGTCGGTGCCTAACCACAATGTATTTTGTGTATCAGAAATAATCGTATTTACAACCTTAATGCTATCCAAAGGAAGATTCTTGATAGCAATATTCTGTGCGAATGATTGATAAAAAGGCATTAATAAAATAACAATAGCCTTGATGTAGGTAAATACTTTATAAGATTTCATACTTGACTTAAGTTTAGTAATTTTTGATAATAACATTAATTCCCCCAATGAGAGATTTCTTGGACTTTTTTCTCGATTTCTGCCTTGCGAGCAGGTTCGCAGGGATAGCCAAACAAACAATTGTCTTTGATTTTTTCCTCTACAATTGCAGGTACCATTTTCTCCCAACCGTCTTGTCCTGACTTTATCATTGCCAATACATTGTCTGAAATGATGTGAGAAATATGTACATCATTCATGGTAATATCCTGAATTTTGTCATTGAATAATAAGAACAAAAATAAGTGATGTAGTTTTTCTGAAAGTCTAAAGTTTTTACAACAATAAAAAGTATTCAACTCTTTTAAAAAGAAAGGATATACGTACAATTTGACATTTTGAGCAAATAGCTTGCTGAAAGACTCCAAAATGCCGCCGTGTAGATTGGTATAATACTTTTCATCAAAAATGCTTTGTAAATTATAAATACCTAAGACAATCCCTATTTTTCTCCGCGTTTGCTTTGCCATATAATCTACTAAGTTGTGGTATTCGTGATAGTTAGAAATCATTACCGTCTGTCCCAAAGAACACAAAAGATCTACCCTGTCCAAGAAGTCTTTTTCATCTATCTCTGTATTACCCGCTTTCAAATCGTGCAAAGTAAGTTCTGCTACGGTAATAATCTTGCTTTTGTCCACATCTTTTTCTTCAGTAAACATCTCATATCCACATTTGAGCATATCTAAGTTTACATGTGTAACAGGTCTAAATCTACCTCTAAGGACAAGTACATCTCTTTTATAAAATATTTCGGAGGCTTGAAGTACATTGCCATCGTGTCCAAAAAGAGAAGCGTCGGCAAGACCGTTTTTGACCAACTGCAAGCTAAGCAGGCGATTATCCACATGGCTAAAATTATGTCCTTGCAATCTAAACATATCTACTTCTACCCTATCTCTGGAAAGGCTATCCATCAAAGAAGTCAACATTCTTTCTGGGTTTTCTGAGAGATAAAAACAGGCATAAATTAGATTTACGCCAATGATTCCCATAGCTTGCTGTTGCTCTATGGCATCTTTGTCATAGAGTTTGACGTGGATAATAGCGTCATTGGTAGGTGCATTGGGTTCGAGTTGGAATCTCAGCCCCACCCAGCCATGACCTTGATTGGTTTTCTTGAAATTGATAGTTGCGACTGTATTGGCAAAGGAAAAGAAAGTAGTATTTTCTCCTCTTGAGCTACCTAAACGCTCTTCTAATAGGCGATACTCGTGCGAACACATCTTATGCAAACGAGACTCGACAACATATCTCCCACTTTCCTCCTCCCCATAAATAGCATTGCTGAAAGTCATATCGTAAGCTGACATCGTTTTGGCTACAGTGCCTGATGCGCCTCCCGCCTTAAAAAAGATAGCGGCAACCTCTTGCCCCGCACCTATTTCTGCAAAAGAACCATAAATGCGCGGGTCTAAATTAATTTTTAGTGCTTTTTGTTTGGTACTTAAATACTGATCGTCAAGCATTGGATTATAATTTTTTATATGAGAACCAATATAACGGTGTAAATATCAAATTGGTGCTAAGGGAGTGGTATTATTGTTTTTTTCCTTTTCCAAATATAATAAAAGTTTCTTAAAAAAAACTCATTTGAAAAATAAAAAAGAAAGAAATTGGGAATAACTCAGATTTCTTTCTATATTTGCAGTCCTTTTTCGAAGATAGTCAAAATTTAACTTATATCATGAGCGAGTTAATTAAAGTAGTAGAGAAGGAATATGCTCAATCAAGAGCCGCTTTTCCTTCATTTAAAGCTGGAGATACCATCAATGTACACGTAAAAATCATTGAAGGTAACAAAGAAAGAATTCAGCAATTTCAAGGTGTAGTCATCCAACGCAGAGGCACAGGCAACAGCGAGACTTTTACCGTTCGCAAAGTTTCTGATGGTATTGGCGTAGAAAGAATTTTCCCTATCATTTCTCCTAATCTTGCTAAAATCGAATTGATTAAGCGTGGAGATGTGCGTAAGTCTAAGTTGTTTTACTTGAGAACAAAATCTGGTAAAGCCGCAAGAATCAAGGAGAAAAGAGAAGTAACTGCTTAATTATTATCAAGAAGTAATAATTTTTTACAAATCACCAAGATACAAATGAAATCTTGGTGATTTTATTTTCATCGAATTAGCTCTATCCGTTAAAAAAGGTAAATAGAAAAAAACATATATTGCTCCCAATAAAAACGAATCTGCTGTTTTTTTTTAATTACTCAAAACAGATAATATCAAACAACTTATCAATATGCCAAACCCTGAAGCATTACAAGTAGAAGATACATTCAAACATTCTTTTTCTTTTTCTCAAGAGCAGGTAAATCTATTTATCCAAGTTTCTGGAGATGATAATCCTCTACATTGGGATACGGAATATGCCGCCCAAACTATTTTCAAAAAACCAATTATTCATGGTTTATTGAGTGGAAGTATTTT